>CAZAUB010000189.1:0-5600 GCA_964488195.1 uncultured Methylobacter sp.
GCATGGATGTAGGAGGTAGAGCAATGCAGGAGCAGCGTAGCGGTGTGCCGAGGTGATACTTTTCTGCCCACCTTGGCTATTTTTTTGTAAAATCAAGGTAAAGTTTTTGTTAAAGCTGTCGCTACAGTTAATAAGTGTTGCAGGTAACTGGAACGAAACACAATAACAAATGAGGATAGCCAAATGAATGCAGTATTCGCTGTGAAGCAATATCAACAAGTGAGCGTTCACAGTGGGATAATGGGCGCCTCACCCCATCGTCTTGTGCAAATGCTGATGGAAGGGGCGCTGGAAAAAATTGCCTTGGCGAAAGGCCATATGGCAAACAACAACATTGCTAACAAAGGTGAAAATATCAGTAAGGCCATCGCTATTGTTGGCGGTTTACAATCCTCTTTGAATAAAGACGAAGGGGGTGAGATTGCAGAAAATCTGAGTAATCTTTATGACTATATGTCTAGCCGTCTGGTTATTGCAAACTTGTATAATGATGAAGCTATTTTGGATGAGGTTGCCGGTTTGATGGTGGAAATTAAAATGGGCTGGGATGGCATTCCTGAGGCATTTAAAAATTAACTTGCAGGCGCAACTACGCATTATGCGGATAATCTTCATCTACTGGGAAACTTATGGGTTACCCCTTTAGCGGTTCATATTCTTAAGGTATCTTTGAGTTTTCAAGATGACAGATAAGGCACAAGATATTCAACAGTTAATAGCGCTTAGTCAGGCAATGCTGGAAAAAGCACGGGAGGATTCTTGGGATGATGTGGTTGATCTGGAAGCGGAGCGGAGCGGGTTGATCGAATTGTTTTTTTTAGAGCCGGTTCAGCAAGAATATGCAGAAGCGGTTGCGGTCGGAATTCAAGCGATAATAGCGATGGATATTGATATTATGAAATTAGGCACGCTAAAAAAGCTTGATCTTGTGGAAATCCTGCAAAAGATAGAAACGGGGAAAAAGGCGGTTCAGGCCTATGGTTCATGAGGTTGCTATTACCCTCGCAAAATAATTTCCAGCATAAGCCAAATGTAGCGGGCCGATAATGTTTGAACAGTCTAAGTTTTGGAGTTTTTTATGGTAAGTTCAGTGGGTGGAGCAGGTGCGCCGGGATTGACGACGGCTTTGTTGAAAGAGGCGGCAGCGAATCAAGAGGTGGGGATTGCGGTAATCAAGAAAGGTCAGAATATTGAAAAGGCTCAAGGGGAAGCGGCTTTAAAATTAATAGATTCATCTTCCAGCGTAGTGAGTTCGGGGCGAATTGATTTGTACGTATAAAGCGGTAGGTTTGAGCCAGTAAAATTGTAGAACAATCAAGAAAGGGCAACGTGAAGTTGCTCTTTTTTTGTCAGGTTTTCTTTAAAATCAATTCAAGTACGAGTTTGCTGCCAAAGTAAGCCAAGAGCAGCAAAACAAATCCGATTAAAGTCCAACGTATCGCTGTTTGCCCTCGCCATCCATAGCGCATTCTGCCTGCCAACAAACTGGAAAAAATGATCCAGGCAGCCATAGATAAAACAGTCTTATGCACTAAATGCTGTGCAAATAAATCTTCAATAAAAATAAAGCCGCTGACCAGTGAAATGGTCAGGAAAAAAAGTCCGGTGCCGAGCATTTGAAACAATAAGGCCTCCATGGTTTGCAAGGATGGCAATGACTGGATGAAGCGTTTGGGCGGATGGCTTTTAAGTTGCTGGTCTTGAATGGCGAGCAAAACGGCTTGCAGGGCGGCGATATTTAGCAGGCTGAACGCGATGATGGAGGTTAATATGTGGACACTCATCTGCCAGTTGTGGGTGTGCAATAGATGCGGTTTTTCGGGCAGGTTCAGCTCCAGCGCCAGCATGGTCGCGGCAATGGGAAATATAACGATGCCTAGTTTTTCGACAGGTTTGTTGAGTGTCGCCATTAGCAGCAGCAGCGCGACAATCAGTGAAATCAGGGATGCGGTGCTGATAAAGCTAAAGTTAAAGCCGCTGTTTTGCAAGAATACGGCAGCGATATATAAAATGTGCGCGCAGATTGCCGTCCATGCCAGATAAAGCGGGGTGCGTGGCCTTTTGTTTTGATGAGCGTCTCGGGCAATAAGCAGGGTGCTTGCCAGATAAGTGCAAATTGACAGGGTAGCGAGTATGGTGTTCATTAGGGTTTTTTATTGGTTTGTGATCAATAGATAACATCGCTGTTGGGTGTGGACTTCTGCCTATGTGGATGTAGGTAGGGGACGGTAGCTTGGCATAATGCGACAATTTGCATCTACAGCGCTCCACAAATTCCCTTGAGTTTAATGCAAAGGCCTTGACGGCTATGTTAATATATCCCGCTAAATAGTCCTAGCGCATTTGTGTTAGCGAGTGGTTTCCTTAAGATTTAATAAAGACACTGATATGTTTGATAATTTAACCGATCGATTAGGTAGTACGCTTAAAAAAATTAAGGGTCAGGGTCGTCTGACTGAAAGCAATATCCAGGACACCCTGCGCGAAGTGCGCATGGCATTGCTTGAGGCTGATGTCGCTTTGCCGGTGGTTACGGACTTTATCGAGCGTATCAAAATAGGCGCGTTAGGCCAGGAAGTTCAGTCCAGCCTTTCGCCCGGACAGTCAATGATTAAGCTGGTTCAGGCTGAGCTGGTTGCAGTGATGGGCGAGGCCAACGAAAAGCTGAACCTTAATGCCGTTCCGCCTGCGATTATTTTAATGGCCGGTTTGCAGGGCGCGGGTAAAACTACGACGGTGGCCAAGTTAGGCCGCTGGCTAAAAGAAAATCAAAAGAAGAAAGTCGGCGTAGTCAGTACTGACGTGTATCGGCCTGCGGCTATCAAGCAATTGCAGATGCTGGCAAACGAGCTTTCTTTGGACTTTTTTGACAGTGATGTGTCGCAAAAACCGGTAGATATTGCTAAAAATGCGATTGAAGCGGCTAAGAGAAAGTTTCTTGATGTCATTATTATCGATACCGCAGGTCGTCTGCATATTGATGATGAAATGATGGGCGAGATCAAAGCATTGCATGCGGCAATTAATCCTATCGAAACCTTGTTTGTGGTTGACAGCATGACCGGGCAGGATGCGGCGATTACGGCAAAAACCTTTAATGATGCCTTGCCGTTGACCGGGATTATCCTGACCAAGGCGGATGGTGATGCGCGAGGCGGTGCGGCGTTGTCTATCCGCCATATTACCGGCAAGCCGATCAAGTTTATCGGGATGGGCGAAAAAACCGATGCGTTGGAGCCCTTCTATCCGGATCGTATCGCCTCCCGTATTTTAGGTATGGGCGATGTGCTGGGTCTGATTGAAGAGATTGAGCAAAAGGTTGATAAGGAAAAAGCCGAGAAACTGGTCAAAAAGTTGCAAAAGGGCAAGGCTTTTGACCTGGAAGATTTTCGTGAGCAATTGCAGCAAATGCAGAGCATGGGCGGAGTCGGTTCGATGCTGGATAAACTGCCGGGCATGAATAGCATCCCTCAGGAAATGAAAGATAAGGTTAATGACAAGGAATTATCGCGCCAGATTGGGGTGATTAACTCTATGACCATGAAGGAAAGGCGTTATCCTGATCTGATTAAAGGCAGTCGGAAAAAGCGTATTGCTGAAGGTTGCGGGCAACAGTTATCGGATGTTAATCGTATCTTGAAACAATTTATGATGATGCAGAAAATGATGAAGCGCTTCAAAGCCGGCAACATGGCGAATATGATGCGGGGCATAAAAAATAATGTGCGCGGCATGGGTATGAGAAGGTAGTTTTGTTGTGTTAATGGCTGTTTATTCGATGGCTGGAGTGAATGAATCTAATGGATTGTGCGTTGTTCTTTACTTGTATAGAAAATCGCGTAAAATAGTTTGATTAAATTTTGACTAAATGTTTTTTGAGGAACTTAGATGGTAACCATTCGTCTTTCTAGAGGTGGCGCGAAAAATCGTCCTTTCTACCATGTTGTTGTAACCGATAGCAGAAGCGGTCGTGACGGTCGTTATATTGAACGCCTTGGTTTTTTTAACCCGCTGGCACGTGGCAATGAAGAAAAATTGCGTTTAGACTGCGACCGCGTGGATTATTGGAAAGCCAACGGTGCCCAGCCTTCTGAGCGCGTTGTAAAATTGATTAAAGACGCACGAAAAGCAGCAGCATAAACTGACTTGTCAGAGCAACAGTATATAAACGTTGGAAAGATTTCCGGTGTTTTTGGTATAAAGGGATGGGTTAAGGTATTTTCCTTTACTGATCCGAGGGAAAATATTTTAACTTATTCCCCGTGGTTGCTGAAAAAAGGCGACGAGACAAAAACGGTTAATGTTGTTGACGGACAGCTACAGGGTAAGACGATAGTCGCTCAGCTGGCTGGCATTGATGACAGAGATCAAGCAGCAAGCCTGATGGGCTGGGATATTTTTATAACCCAAGACCAGCTGCCAAAAGCTGCTAAAGGTGAATATTACTGGTCTGACTTGATCGGTTTGAATGTTGAAACCATTGATGGAGTTCGGTTAGGTGTGGTTGATAGCCTGCTGGAAACCGGCGCTAATGATGTGATCATTGTCCAGGGAGAGAGGGAGCGGGTTGTTCCGTTTTTACAAGGACGAACGATAATTAAGGTTGATCTGGATGCGGGCAAGATTATTGTCGACTGGGATCCTGAGTTTTAATTGCCAGCATGCGTTTTGACGTTGTAACATTATTTCCGGAAATGGTGACAGCGGCTGCGGGTTGCGGTGTAACGGGCCGGGCAATCGAACGTAATATAGTCAGTTTGTCGGTATGGAATCCTAGGGATTATACCCACGACAGGCACAGGACTGTTGATGATCGCCCTTACGGCGGCGGCCCCGGTATGGTCATGAAATATCAGCCATTGCATGACGCGGTTAACGATGCAAAACAGGCAGGCGCAAAAACCACCCAAGTGGTTTATTTGAGCCCGCAAGGCAAACCGATTACGCAGGCTTTGTTATCTGAGGCTAGTAAAATAGCGCAGTTGATTTTAGTTGCGGGGCGTTACGAAGGTATTGATGAGCGCTTTGTCGAGTTAGATTGCGATGATGAATGGTCTATCGGTGACTATGTTATCAGCGGCGGCGAACTTGCAGCGCTGGTGGTCATCGATGCGGTGACGCGTTTATTGCCGGGCGTACTCGGTGATGAGGATTCAGCCCAGCAGGATTCTCACAGCGATGGTTTACTGGATTGTCCTCATTTTACCAGGCCTGAACAGATTGAAGGACGTTCGGTGCCGGAGGTTTTATTAGGCGGCAATCATGCGGATATAGACCGCTGGCGAATGAAGCAGGCCTTGGGCCGAACCTGGCAGAGACGACCGGACTTGTTGAAAAAAAAGATTTTGAGCGTAGAGCAGGAAAATTTGCTTAAAGAATTTATTGTGGAGTTGGTTTAATTTAAGGTGTGGTATGAGCAATATTATTGATGAATTGGAAGCGGAACAACTGAAACAGATTCCTGACTTTGGTCCGGGCGACACGGTTGTTGTGCAGGTTAAGGTAAAAGAAGGCGAGCGTGAACGAATTCAGGCTTTTGAAGGTATCGTAATTGCAAAACGTAATCGCGGCTTAAACTCGGCTTTCACAGTAAGAAAAAT
>CAZAUB010000190.1:0-5538 GCA_964488195.1 uncultured Methylobacter sp.
GCTAGTTCCCAAGCTCAAGCTTGGGAATTCGGTTTTGGAAGCTCCAGCTTCCTGTTTCGCGAAGCTAGAGCTTCGCCTTCGAGGTTCCCAATCTGGAGATTGGGAACCAGCGTACACCCTGCTCGTCCAGGCGGACGGCAGCACCCGAGTTTTTGCCAGACACTAAATCCACTAAACCCTAGGAGAAAATCCATGAAAAGTTTGATTACCCCCGTCCTCGTCACCCTCGTCGCCGCAGTCTTTTCTGCGCACAGCATCGCCGCTACAGACCACGACGCTCATGGCGGCCATGGCGCGATGCCCGCGCCGACTGCCGCCGAAGCCCCGATGGTCAAGGAACCCGTGCAGAAAATCGACAAGCCGACTGGCAAAGTCACGGCGTCCCAGGGGGTGCCTCCCAACTCGAAAATTAACGCGAGTCGTTCTGGGCCAGCCTCATCTGACGGTCATGCGCACGAACATACTGGCGCTAAACAAAAAATCCACACAAAAAATTAAATATTCCTGAGAAACCTATGAAATATACAAAATTTGCATTAATCACACTTTTGTTAATCGCTGTTTCTGCGTGCGCAACAGATTCCAATAGATCTAAAGATGACAGTCATTCACATCGTGGCAGTAGCGGCGGACATAGCCATTAAAGTAATGGCAGCCTGAGATCCCTATTATTTCAACTTCAGGCGACCTAGACCGAATACAATTTCTTGTCTGAGGACACATCACAATGAAGCCTATTTCCAAACCTTCGCTACTATTGCCTAATCTTTCCCGTCGGCGCTTCATTGAAGGGCTGGCCGCCGGCGGTATGCTATTAGGGCTATCGCCGTGGATCAGAACGGCTCAAGCCAAGGAAACAACGCAGCTCGCCGAGATACTGACCGGTACGGAGTTCGACCTGACGATAGCGGAAACCCCCGTCAATTTTACCGGTGCGCAACGTATGGCAACCACCGTTAATGGTTCGATTCCTGCGCCTACACTGCGCTGGCGAGAGGGGAATACGGTGACGCTTCGCGTCACCAACCGCCTCGCCGAGGAAACGTCGATTCATTGGCACGGCATCCTCCCGCCTTATCAAATGGATGGTGTGCCGGGTATCAGCTTTAAAGGTATTGCGCCGGGGGAAACCTTCATCTATCGCTTCAAGGTGCAGCAATCCGGCACCTACTGGTATCACTCCCATTCCGGTATGCAGGAGCAGACCGGATTATACGGCGCGATCATCGTTGACCCGATCGGCGCTGACCCGATCCGGGCCGATCGCGACTACGTGATACAGTTGTCCGACTGGACCGACGAAGACCCGATGCGGGTCTTCGATAAGCTCAAGAACCAAAGCGACTACTACAACTTCAACCAGCCGACGGCTGTCGATTTCTTTCATGATGCAGCTGGTGAGGGAGTTGTATCGGCTATCCAAAAGCGGCATATGTGGAACATGATGCGCATGAATATGACCGACCTGTCGGACATTTCCGCTTATACCTATACTTACCTGATGAACGGAACCACCCCGGCCGGTAACTGGACCGGGCTGTTCCGTCCAGGCGAGAAGGTGCGGCTGCGCTTCATCAACTCAGGCGCGATGACGTTTTTCGATGTGCGTATACCCGGTCTCAAGATGACAGTGGTACAGGCCGACGCACAGAACGTCGAGCCGGTCACGGTGGACGAAGTCCGCATCGGACCTGCCGAGACCTACGATGTCATTGTTACACCCGAAGAAGGGGCTTATACCATCTTTGCCCAGTCGATGGACCGTACCGGCTATGCCCGTGGTACGCTGGCAACGAATGTCGGCATGACGGCGGAGGTGCCTTCGCCGGATAAACCCGAACCGCTGACCATGGGGGATATGATGGGCGACATGGGTAGTGGTGAAATGGCGGGGATGAATCACGGAGGTATGGCTATGGATCACAGCGCCCACGGCATGGGCGGCGGACAGGTGCGCGTGCGCCACGCCAATACCGAATATGGCGCCAGCGTAGACATGCGTGTGGACACGCCGCGCACCAATCTGGATGATCCCGGTATCGGCCTGCGCAACAATGGCCGCCGAGTGCTGACTTATGCCGATCTGCACACCATCGGAGGGCCGCTAGATCCCAGAAAACCTGGTCGGGAAATTGAGCTTCATGTCACCGGCAACATGGAGCGTTATAGTTGGTCTCTTGATGGCCTTGAGTTCGGCAAATCCACACCGGTGCATTTTCGCTATGGTGAACGGCTGCGCGTGATTCTGGTCAACGACACAATGATGACACATCCCATGCATTTGCATGGCATGTGGAGCGAGCTGGAAAGCCCGGACGGACGCTTCCAGGTACGCAAGCACACCATCATTGTGCAGCCGGCGCAGCGTGTCACTTTCCTCGTCACCCCCGACGGCTTGGGCCGTTGGGCGTGGCATTGCCACTTGTTCTTGCACATGCATGCGGGCATGATGCGTGAAGTGGTTGTGGCCTGAGTATGGTGCAATCAAACAGGGGTAACCGAAAAAAGGAGCAGGAAACAATGATGAACCGTCGAGTAAATTTGATCGCCGCCTTGATGGTTCTCAAACTATCTTCTGTCTGGGCACAAGACCTAACGACAGTGGAAAACGCGCAAACGAACCAAGTTCACGCCGACCACGCCAATCATTCCGCACAGACGGAGCAGAAGCGGCGTGAAGTAAAGTCCGGGACAAAATCAAAGCCAGCTCCGGCAAAAACAGCCATAGATATGGGCGCTATGCCGGACATGGATCACAGCAAGATGAATCATCATTCCATGCAGGGCATGACTCCAAGTGATACGACTGGCGCAGCGCAAAATTCCGGGCATGATATGAACCATGGTGGCGCAACTTCCGGGAAGTCCGGCGACATGAGCAACATGAATCACGGCGGTGATGATTCAGGCCATGGCTCCATGTCCATGCAGGGTGGCTCGGCCCCGCCCGACGCCCGCGATCCACACGCCTATTCAGATGGCTACGACTTCGGTCCGATTCCACGACCAAGGATGGGGGACGAAGATAACTTTGGCTCGTTGCTGGTCGATCGGCTTGAAAGTGCGACTACTCGCGGCAGCACCGCTATGACCTATGACTGGCAGGCCTGGTATGGTCAGACTTTTGATCGATTACTTATCAGAGCCGAGGGTAACATTGAAGGTGGCACGTTTAAAGACGCACGCAACGAATTGCTTTGGGCGCACGCCATTACCGCTTATTGGGACACCCAGCTGGGTGTACGTTACGACAGCGGCAAGGGGACAGATCGCGGCTGGCTCGCATTCGGTGTTCAAGGGCTGGCACCTTACTGGCTATATGTTGAAGCGACTGCTTATGTCAACGAGCAAGGGCGAACCGCATTCCGCCTCGAAACAGAATACGACTTATTGCTGACGCAAAAGCTCATTTTACAGCCACGCATCGAGATGAATATTTATAGCCGACGAGACGACACGCGAGACGTGAGTAGCGGCTTGTCCAACATTGAAGCAGGTCTGCGCCTGCGTTACGAGATTCGACGAGAATTTGCCCCCTATGTCGGCATTGAATGGGCCAGCAGGTTTGGTTCGGCAGCAGATAATATACGGGCTGCCGGTAAAGATACCGAGGAAGCGCGGCTCGTTGCCGGGGTACGTTTCTGGTTCTGAGCCTTCGGCGCTTCTCCGTACGTTTTGGGAGGCGATGCGTAAAAGTTAAAGAGAGTAATAAAATGAGCGATAAATCTGAATTCAACAAAATCTTGAACCCAGGTAATCAAGATTATTCAGCTAACCAAAAAGGCAATAACGCGCTCATAGCGAAAGTGGACAACCCTTCACAAGGACAGCCAACTTCACCAACAGAACAGCTCTTCGGAGAAAGTATTCGCCAGCAGTGGATTTCAGTAGCGGCTAATTACAAAGCACAAGCCAGGGAATTTGAATCCGGCAAAGAATTGGACGATTGGCTAGAGGCCGAAAAAGACTATTCAGCGATGCTGGTAACGTTATATCTTTCAATGTCCAGGGAAAACGGGGGAATGACAATTTCAGGCCTGCAACAGTTAGCAAAATCTATTGGTGTTCAAAACCCGGAACGCATGCGCTTGGAAATCGAACTTATAAAAGCCATTCAAGATATTAGTCAGCATCGTCCTTGTTTCCGATCTGAAACCCGTACGCTTTGTGGCGGTGACGGTGAGGGCTGTGAATGGAGAGCTGAGTGTCGAAAACTGATCGCAGTATGGTGTCGATAGAGGGGCATCTCAATGTTTTAAAATGGTACCTGATTACTTACAAGCTCCAGCCAAAATCGAAACGGTGATAATCCCACAAATTCACCAAGCGGCGTCACCCCGGCATGGACTGCCGGGGTCTAGGTTACATGGATGTAAACTCAACGATCACTTTGGCGATGAGTCACATCCTTGTGCTCTGGATACCGGCAGTCCTTGCCGGTATGACGGCTACTTGAGAGGTTGCTACTTTGGCTGAAAATTGTACGTAATCAGGTTTAGTTTTCATTTTTAATGTTAATGGAAGGAGGAGCGCCGCTATGAACGCATGGCACAAGCTATCGGTTATCGAAGCCGCAAGCCTACTTGTTACCGATGTGGAGCAGGGACTTTCTGCCAATGAAGCGAAAAAGCGGCTCGTCCGGTATGGGCAAAATAAACTGCGCAAGGGCAAGCGATTTTCGGCCTTGGTCATTTTTGTAAGCCAGTTTAAAAGTCTTGTTATTTGGGTGCTGATCGGCGCCGCTGCTGTTTCCGCCGCACTGGGCGAAACCGTAGACGGCATCGCCATCATTGCCATCGTAATCCTGAACGCGGTGATCGGTTTTATTCAGGAGTATCGTGCCGAGAAGGCGGCGGCAGCATTGGCTCGTCTGACAGCGCCCCATTGCCGCGTGGTGCGCGGCGGTCATAGCGCGGTGGTCGCCGCGACTGAAATCGTCCCGGGCGATATCCTGTTGCTGGAAGGCGGGGATTTGGTCGCTGCGGACGCTCGCCTGATTCAGGCCTCTGTTCTTCGAATCAACGAAGCACCACTGACCGGTGAATCCCAAGCGGTAGGGAAATTCACAGACAGACTGCCTCCGGAAACGCCTCTGGCGGAGCGGAACAATATGGTCTTCCTCGGCACCAGCGTGACCGGAGGCACCGGCCGCGCATTGGTGGTTAATACCGGGATGGAGACGGAACTCGGCCACATCGCCAAACTTCTGGACACCGCCGAAAGCGGAGAAACCCCGCTGCAACGCCAACTTGACCGGGTAGCGCGCATGTTGTTATGGGCCTGCTTCGGCATAGTCGCGCTGATTTTCAGTCTCGGATTATTGCGCGGAATGGCACCGTTTGAGCTGTTCTTGAGTTCGGTGAGTCTTGCGGTAGCCGCCATTCCCGAGGGGCTGCCGGCGGTAGTGACGGTCGCACTCGCTTTGGGTGTGCAGCGCATGGTACGGCGTCATGCATTGGTGCGGCACATGGCCTCGGTTGAAACGCTAGGCCGTGTTCAGGTTATCTGTACGGACAAGACCGGCACGCTGACGATGGG
>CAZAUB010000191.1:0-5535 GCA_964488195.1 uncultured Methylobacter sp.
ATAGTCACCCACATTGTATACCCCATAAAATGGAGCTCCTTTCATTTGACGTCGGTACGTAGAACGCACTTCCAATAATGCATTGTATGCAGTGAACCACGCCTTTGTTCTCGCTAAGGGAACACTATTCATGGCTGTTTCGCTGGCAACATAGTCGGTCTTGTCGATGCCTATATTGGGTACAAAGGTGTAAAGTTCGTCATCAGATCTATCAGGGTTGTTCAGGCGCAAATAACAAGGTTCAAAGTCACCCGCCCCCTTCACCAGAGGGTAGAGCAACGTCGGTTCTATCCATGCAGTTTTTACAGCGCCTAATGGCTTTTTTCCCGCCTCTGGGCGGCTGCGAATCTGCACCAGCTTGCCATTGTCTTGAATTACAGGCACGAAATATACGCCGTTCAAGTCCGTGGTGATGCCCTTGCGTCCTGCTATCCATGTGCACTCACCTGAGAGTGCCTTCAATGTCTTAAAGCGCCCCTTGGTCAGTACCGCCCACGGTGAGCCTTTTCCATCAACAGGCGCAGCCTCCTTGGTCGTGATAGAAACCCGCTTCATCACGGTAGATAAAGTTAAATTGGCAGGGATGGCTTTAGTAAAACCTGGGGCGCTGTCCCATAGCCGGTATGGCACAGGGTAAGTACCAGGTTTTTTGGACTTATCAAAAATAGCCACTACCGTGTGGTTGGCGGCATCATTAAATGGCTTCAACGCCTTCATGTCATCGACACTGATTGGGGCAAGATGCAGGCTCTTGGCATTGGATGGTTCCAACTTGAAGTGCCTGAATCCAGCCGAAGATGGGTTCTTGAAGATGGTGCCAGTGATAACGAAGGCCAGCCGACCACCCTCTTTCAGCCACTTATCGGACGTGGTATAGGTAATCATGGCCGAAATGTCCAGCTCGTTGCCTCCGTGGCGCTTGTTCTTGGAGAAAATACCGTAACGCTCACACGTTGGCTTAACCCGTTCGCGGTACGCGTCGGGTAATTTCGACCACCGAACCCATGGCGGATTGCCCACGATGCAATCGAAGTGACCAGCCGTAGCTGACCAGAAGAAGTTTCGCACCACGCGAAACCAGATACCGTTCCACTGTTGGCGATGCAGTGCCAGAATCTGATCGTAAGTATGCTTCAAGGGGAGATGCCAGTCGTCGGCTTCAGTGGTGTTCAACAGACTAGCAGCCCGTAACCGTGTTTCTGCTTCTTCGTAGACTAGATCGCTTTCCACGTCCTCACCCATTTGAGCAAACACTCGATCCAAACGAACGCGGTCAAAGGCCAGTGCGGAGGGTAAGGTAATATCCAGCCCTGCAATCTGGCTACCGATTTGGTATTTCACTACATCCTGACCTTTTTCCGGGTTCGGTGCAGGCGAATAGATGGCATCAGCAAGAAGCACTGGTATTTCCAGCGTCTGTCCCGGTGCGGCCCTCAATAACTCTGCAATCTCCATCAGAAAGTTAACCCGTGCAGTTTGTACCGCCAAGGGATTTAAGTCGAAGCCCCATACAGACGTGCATAAGTGCTCCACAATAAGTCCCGCATCCCATCCGGCCTTTGTGGCCTCATCTCGGATACGACGAATAACAGCCACCAAAAAGGCGCCCGACCCGCATGTTGGATCTAAGACACGTTTGCCCAACCATGTCCCTTGTTGAGCTTTGTCCACTGTGAAATCAACCAGCCAATCCGGGGTGTAGAACTCCCCAAGACTTTGGCGAAGCCTGCCAGGGACTAAACCTTGGTACAAATCGCGCAACACATCTCTTGTGTGTGTCATGTAGTCCGTGCGGTACATCGACAATGACGCCAACACGCCACGTAAGGCGGGGAGTAGTGTCTGGGCGTGAGTGGTGTTACCCGCAACGTCCAAGTACCAACTGAAAATAGCTTCCTCAACAAAGCCATGGATACCGGCTTGAGCAAAGATGCCTGCGTGTTCGATGTCCTGATTCAGTGCATCCAAAAGAGCGGAGTTGTCCAACAAAGCAGACATGGCTTGCGCTGGCTGTTCCGTTGCGGTCAATCCGTGGGCTGAGATAATTTCAGCGGCCAGCAGTTTGATAAGCAATGAGTTGTAAGAGTGGATGACGAACAGCCGCCCTGCCATGGCTTGATTCGCTTGCCCATTCCAAGCAAAGCCCATTTCCCCATTAATAGCGTTAGCTTGTAAAACAGACATATCGGCCACTTGGCCGTAGAGAGCACGCCATTCCTCAAACAGCATTTTGATCTTAGAGTTTCCGTTTGCCGCCAGTTCTGCGGCAAGCGCATCACCCATAGCTTGCATCAAAGCTTGAGCATTGGTTGATCTATGACCGAAGTCGGCAAGAAGGTTGTCCACAGTGATGGCGCGGCGCGTGTCAGCTTTGATTGCTTCCATCACTAACGCCACTGCGTATTCTGAGAATGGCACCAAGTGCTGTGAATGGATGACCTCGTCGCGTACTTGAGCGAAGCACACATGGTCACCGTCAATGGCGATGCCGATATAGTCCTCGGTAGGAATGCCAGACTTGGCTGCTTCGCGCTGAATATAAGGCAGCAATCGTTTGTCAGTCGCCTCTTTAAATTTAGTGCTGGTCTTGGAACCCTTGAAAAAGCCGGGGGCCTTGAACTCAATGATTACGTTGTTGTAGCTGCTATCCTTTTTCGACCGTTCTGCATCAAAGTGGATACCCATAGCTGCTTCCAGTCCAGCCACCCAGGCCAATCGCACTTCTTCTTCGTTTTCCCATGGCCGGTTACGCTTAATGGCAATGTGGTCGAAAGCAATCTTTGTAGAACCCATCATTGCACCTCGCCGAGTATAGGCGAGGGACAAACCGCATCGTTCACTGTGATTACTGCTTTGGCTACGACCACATCGGTTTTCAGCACCTTGCCATCCGGCGCTTTTTCCCAACTGGTCAGCCCCATGTGATCTTTGCTGCTATCCGCACGTTGCACAATCAACTCTGCTGCCGTGCCGCCATGAATCGCAAAATGCAGCTTGTTCTGCACCTTGGCAAAAAATGCTTGGGTAGTCTCGGCCTCCTTATTGTAATCAAGGCTGGTGGCGTAGATGTCGGTGATCTTCTGGTAGAAGCGCCGTTCGCTCAGGCGTATCTCGCGAATTTCTTCCAGCAGATTGTCGAAATAATCCTGGCTAAACAACGCGCCGTTTTTGAGCCGTTCTTTATCCAGCACATAGCCGCGAATGGCAAAATCGCGCAGCACTCCAGTCGCCCACTGACGGAATTGGGTCGCCCGGTGAGAGTTCACCCGGTAACCCACTGAGATAATGGCATCGAGGTTATAAAAGTCGATGTTGCGGGCAACCTCTCGACTACCCTCTGTTTGAACTGTTCGGAATTTCCGAATAGTTGCCTCCCGGCTGATTTCGTCTTGGGCATAGATGTTGGAAAGGTGTTCATTCACAGTCGGGACAACCACACCAAACAGTTCAGCGATCAGCTTCTGCGTCAACCATACCGTCCCCTCATCCACTCGCACCTCGATACTGTTTTCACCCGCTTGGGCGGTGAAAATCAGGAACTCGGCTGTGCTGTTCCGTATTTGCAGGATTTTTGGGGGTGTCTTTTTCATAGCGCGGCATCTTCGTCAATATCCGCAGTGCATTGCACAAAACCTTGCTGCAAATGCCCGTGAATACCGTTATAACCCAAGCTTTCAAATAACTGGATGGCGAACTCTTCAATAGCGGATTCAGTCAGGCGGGTCATTCATTTTTTCCGTTGATTAAGTTAATAATGACCTTAACGATAGTTTCCTTTTCGTCGGGCTTGCTTTCGGCAATCAGCAACGTAAATGCAACCAGCGCATTATCGGCAATGCGCTTTTCGCCATCCAGGTTATACAAATAATCATAGCGCTCCAAAAACCAAACAAAAATCGCGGCGGCGATCCGTTTGTTGCCGTCGCTGAAAGAATGATTTTTAACAATGAAATACAATAAATTAGCGGCTTTTTCCTCAATGCTTGGATAAAGTTCAGCCTCGCCAAAGGTTTGGTAAATAGTGGCTAACGAACTTTTGAAGGAATCATCTTTTTCATTGCCAAATAAACCACCCAAATTTTCTTTTTTGCGCCAAAGCTGTATTTGTCCGATGGCTTCTTCATAGCTAATTTTAGGATGTTCTAAACCTTGTGTGCCTTCGATTTGTAAGCGTTGGTGGTCGTAATCGTCCAACACCGTCAACGCATGGCTGTATTTTTCCAGTATCGCTAAAATACCTTGTGATTGTGAGGTCGAAAGCATTTCTGCCTTAAACAATCTGGACGATAAGGCAATGGTGCGTTTTAACGCGTTTAGTTTTTCTTGCTCTGTTTTTAGCTTTTCTTCATTAAGTGCGTAGCCTTGAATCAAGTATTGCTTGAGGACATTGTTTGCCCAAATACGAAATTGCGTACCTTTTTTGGAGTTGACCCGATAGCCGACAGAGATAATGGCATCGAGGTTGTAATGCTTCAAGTTACGTTCAACCTGCCTATTACCTTCGGGGCGAACTACTAAGAAATCCTTAGTAGTTGAATTTTCGTCCAACTCCGCATCTCGAAAGATATTTTTCAAGTGCATCAAAATATTCTCTGGCGTGGTATCAAATACCTCGCTCATTTGCCGCTGCGTCAGCCAAACACTATCCAGCTCAAAACGCACATCAAGATGAGTTTGACCATCTTCACTTTGATAAATGGCAATTTGTCCGATTGGTTTTGTCACAGTGTTTTCCTCATCGGTTAGATAGGCTTACGAACGTTTAAGCATTTCTCGGCAGTTGTTGCATTTCATACAATACCCGCGCCTCGCCGCTCATCAGCTTGGGCAGCAGGGTGTCGCGGAGGGTTTCTAGGGTGCGGATTTGTTTTTGGTTGGTTTTTATTTTTAAAAAAACTGGTTTAACTGCTTTATCAAATTTTGTTAGCGCGGCTTCTGGTGGAATAATAAAGTTCATTTCCTTAAAAACAGATTTTGAAATTTCCTGAAATACAGAACCATTTCCAGAGTTCTTAATTTCTTCAAGATTTGCTTTGCACCAAAGATAAATGAAGTAGTTTGAAACAACCTTATCACAAACAATTGCAATGTAACCTTGATTTATTGCAACTGGTATTTCAGTAATAGCTAAATATCCAATTGGCGCACGAGAAGAAAGCAGAACAGTTCCAACAGGTAATAACCCTGAGCCAATTTGTGAAAGCCCTTTTTCAGTGATTTTTCTGTCTGTATCAAAAAGGAAAACTGAATTGTGACTAGACAAATCACGAGGCGATGTCCAATGAATGCTGCCATTCCAATAATCAGGTTCTTTTGTACTTGGTGTTGTTCCGCCTTTTACTGAAATCACATTCCCTAATGTTCCTTCCTCCCAATCCTCCTGCGCCTCAACCACAAACCACTGCCAAAACAGCGTTTCTGCCATCGCTTCGAGGATTCTGTTTTGGCGGTGCAGAAGGTCTATTTTATCGTCCAGACTGCTAAGAACAGCGGCGATGGCTTTTTGTTCGGGTATCTCAGGCAAACATAGCTCTA
>CAZAUB010000192.1:0-2280 GCA_964488195.1 uncultured Methylobacter sp.
CCCTGTACGCTACGCGTACCTTTTTGAGATTTGACTGACAGGAAAACTTTGGAAATAGTACGCACTGATTACCCTACCTAGCTTAAACTGTCTCCTGTGTTAAGTTAAAAGCTCAAAAGCAGCATGCCATGCTCGCCAGCTATCCAATAACGTCCAACCCGCCCATATAAGGCCGCAATGCGTCAGGAATACGGATGCGTCCTTCGGCATCCTGATAATTTTCCATCACCGCAATCAGGGTTCTGCCTGCCGCCAGACCGGAGCCGTTTAGGGTATGTACCAGCTCGGGTTTGCCGGTTTCAGGGTTGCGCCAACGCGCTTGCAGACGGCGCGCCTGAAAGTCTTTGAAGTTGCTGCACGATGATATTTCCCGATAGGTGTTTTGTCCTGGCAGCCAGACTTCCAGGTCGTAGGTTTTGCTTGATGAAAAGCCGGTATCGCCAGCGCATAACAACATCCTGCGGTAAGGCAGGTTGAGTTTTTTCAAAATAGCTTCCGCATGAGCCGTTAACTGTTCATGAGCAGCAGCGGAATCTTCAGGCTTTACAATTTGTACGATCTCGACTTTTTCAAATTGATGCTGGCGAATCATGCCTCTTACATCGCGGCCGTAAGCTCCGGCCTCGCTACGGAAACACGGGCTGTGGCAGACGAATTTAAGCGGCAGGTCTTTGGCGTCGATAATCACGTCCCTGACGATGTTGGTGACCGGCACTTCGGCGGTGGGAATCAGGTATAAGGCAGGATCGTCATTTGCCTTGAACAGGTCGGCTTCAAACTTGGGCAACTGCCCGGTGCCGCGCAAGCTGTCGGCATTGACCAAGAAAGGCACGTAAGTTTCGCTGTAACCGTGTTCTGCGCTATGGGTGTCGAGCATCAGCTGGATTATGGCCCGTTGCAAGCGCGCCAGCGGCCCGTTTAATACCACGAACCTTGCGCTGGCGATTTTGGCGCCCAACTCGAAATCCATGCCTATCTTTGCGCCTAAATCGACATGGTCTTTGGGCTCAAAATCGAAACTCGGAATGTCGCCCCAGCGGCTGATTTCGAGATTGTCGTCTTCATTCTTACCGTTCGGCACAGACTCATCAAGCAGATTGGGGATGCCTTCCATCAAGGCGGTCATTTTTGCCTGAATATCGGACAATTCGGTTTCCGCAGCTTTTAGCTCATCGCCCAAATGTTGAACTTGATCCAACAGCGGCTGTACGTCTACGCCTTTGGCCTTGGCGATGCCGATGGCTTTTGAACTACTGTTGCGTTCGTTCTGCAATTCCTGGGTTTTAACCTGGATGTCTTTGCGCCGGGCTTCCAGCTCGGAATAATACTCTGGGTTAAAATCGAATGAACGTCTGTTTAGTTGTTCCTTAACAAAATCAAGCTCGGTTCTGAATAAGCGGGGATCTAACATGATTGCGTTGTTACCTTAAAATTAAAATATATATGAGGCCAAAGGCAAAGGGCTAAAGGCGAAAAAAGCATGGGGCAGCATGGAGCTTCGCCCTTCGCCTTTTGTCTTTCGCCTATTAAACCTGCCTACCCACCAGCAAGCCCATCCAAATCACTAAAATACAAATCAGGCTGTTGCCGACAAAAGTGCCCAGCATTAAATTCAAGTTGGCGTCGAACGAAAACCCTTGCTCTACCAAATACAGCAGTAGATATAAGCCGGACAGGGTTAAAAAAATGCCCACCATGACCACTGTCAATACGATACGGTATTCCACGGATAGCGCCACTTTCTGCAACAAGATAGTCGCTATGATGCTGATCAAAAAAGCGCCTATCGCGTTAATGGTCATCAACGCATAAGGAATGACGCCACCCGACCACTGAATAACGCCGTCCGAATAATAAAACAAGCCTCTGCCGCACAGCAAACCGATCCAGATCGCAAATACACAGGCCGTAACACTGGTGAATATATTCAACGCCGCTTTGGTTAAATTGCCCTGCTCTATCAAATAAAAAGTTTCCAGCGAAAACGTAGAGAAGGTTGTAAACGCGCCGATAAAACCAATCAAAATAGCCGCCCTGTATTCGAATGTGATGGTGATGCGTTGCTGCATCAGCGATTCGGTCAGCAAGCCGAGCATAAACGAGCCGACCACATTGACGACTAACGTCCCATAAGGAAATCCACGTCCCAGCCACTGGTAAATGCCTGATGACATCAGGAACCGCACCACCGCTCCAAACGACCCGCCCAACGCAACTGCAATTATTTGATTCATAGGCTAGAACTTGATGAAGTGCTCGCGGTAATAACGCAGCTCTTCG
>CAZAUB010000192.1:2290-5524 GCA_964488195.1 uncultured Methylobacter sp.
CACCGCTCCAAACGACCCGCCCAACGCAACTGCAATTATTTGATTCATGCTAGAAAAACCATTTCGTCCACGAAAATCACGAAAAGCACGAAAATTTTCAAACAGAAACCAAACAATCGACGGGGTGAAGGTAGCGTAGCAACGTGCCAAAGATCGTCACTTAAAAGGTAAATATCCGAATCGACACAAAACGCAGATTTATTTCGTGCCTTTCGTGCTTTTCGTGGAAAAAATAAGTTTTTTAGGTTCATAGGCTAGAACTTGATGAAGTGCTCGCGGTAATAACGCAGCTCTTCGATAGATTCGATAATGTCGTCCAAGGCCTGATGCGACGACTCTTTTTTAAAACCCTCTTTTACTTCGGGCGCCCATCTGGCAGCCAGCTCTTTCAGTGTTGAAACATCGATATTGCGGTAATGAAAATACGCTTCCAGTTTGGGCATATAGCGGTACAAAAAGCGTCTGTCCTGGCCGATGCTGTTTCCGCAGAGCGGCGATGTGTTTTCCGGCACCCATTGCTTTAAAAATTCAATCGTTTGCCGTTCTGCTTCCGCATCATCAATAATGGAAGCTTTGACGCGCTCGATTAAGCCGGATTGTCCATGGTGATGCTGATTCCAGTCATCCATAGCCGCCAATGCCGCATCGGACTGATGCACGGCCAGCATCGGCCCTTGGGCCAGGATATTCAAATCTTGATCGGTAACAATCGTAGCAATCTCGATAATCAAATCGCTGTCCGGATTGAGTCCGGTCATTTCAAGGTCTATCCAGATAAGATGCGATGAATCCTGCGCCATTTGTTGATTCCATTGTATTGAAGGGGGCGGTTAGTGTAGCATTGGCTAATCTGTACGTCTAACTCTTAAACTTTGAAGAATCCCGCTTATGAATAGCTTTACCATCGTCTTTTTAATCGCATTAACCCTTTCTTTTTCCATCCAGTTTTGGCTGGCTAAACGGCACGCCGGTTACGTTGCCAAGCACCGCGACGCCGTGCCTGAAGCCTTTAAAAATACCGTCTCGCTGGAAGCTCACCAAAAAGCGGCCGACTACACGCTGGAAAAAAGCAGGCTGGGCGATATAGACAGCATCTTCGGCGTTATTTTGCTGTTGCTGCTGACCCTCGGCGGCGGTATTAATTTGGCTTTCGAATTTTGGGCATCTTCTATTGCAAGCCCCTTGCTGGCCGGTTTGGCCGCAGTAGCCAGCGTTTTTCTAGTCATGACGGCGGCAGAAATCCCCACCAGCGTCTACCAAACCTTTGTGATCGAAGAAAAATTCGGTTTTAACAAAAGCACCCCGCAACGCTTCATCAAGGATCAACTGTTGCAACTGGCTTTAGTCACCGCTATCGGCATGCCTTTACTGGCTTTAATCCTGTGGGTCATGGACAGCATAGGCTCGCTGTGGTGGTTATGGGCCTGGGTCATACTGATCAGCTTTTCGCTGCTGATGAGCTGGCTTTTTCCTACCCTGATCGCGCCGTTATTCAATAAATTCACCCCGATGGAAGAAGGCTCGTTAAAAGAACGAATTCAGGGATTGCTTGCCCGTTGCGGCTTTAGCAGCAACGGCATCTTCATCATGGATGGTTCCAAGCGGTCGGGCCACGGCAACGCCTACTTCACCGGCCTTGGCAACAACAAGCGCATCGTGTTTTTCGACACCTTGGTCAGCTCCTTGGATGATGAAGAACTGGAAGCGATACTGGCTCACGAACTGGGCCATTTCAAATGCAAGCACACGATCAAGATGCTGATTGCCACGGCCATCATGAGCCTGATCAGTTTTGCGATTTTAGGCTGGCTGATCGACCAGACATGGTTTTACAACGGGCTGGGCGTAGTGCAACCCTCGCATGCCGCCGCCCTTTTGTTATTCATGCTGGTATCATCGTCGTTTACCTTTTTTATACAGCCTATCAGCGCCTATTTTCAACGCAAATTTGAATTTGAGGCCGATGATTTCGCCTCAAGCCATGCCAAAGCCGAAAAATTGGTCAGCGCCCTGGTCAAGCTGTTTGAAGAAAACGCCAGCACCTTGACGCCGGACCCTTTGTATTCCGCCTTCCATTACAGCCACCCGCCTGCGGCCATACGTATTGCCAATTTAGAATCCAAAATACGTGTCTGAGTTGATTGAAGGCCTGGTCATTTCCCATTTAGGTCAGGGCATTGCGGTTGAACATGACGATAAGATTGTGCTTTGCCAAACCCTGCGGAAGCTTGAAACCGTCGCAGTCGGCGACAGGGTGTTATGGACGCAATCCTCGCCCGATCAAGGACGCATAGAAGAAATCCTGCCCCGGCGTTCGTTATTGATGCGCCCGTCCAGAAACGGCAAAACCCGCCCGGTTGCCGCCAATATCGACACCGTTTTTGTCGTCTTTGCAGTCGAACCTTTTTGCGATTTTTTGTTGATCGACCAGTATCTAGCTATTTGTGAAAATCGCAATATCGATGCAGCATTAGTGCTGAATAAAACCGATCTGGCGCAATCGGCCGATATTGAAAAAGAACTGCTGGACTATACAAATCTGAGCTACGCGCTGTACCGGGTCAGCGCCACAGCGGCCTCGGGTCTGGATGAACTAAAGCGGGCATTTAAAGATCAGGTCAGTATTTTAGCGGGGCAGTCCGGCGTCGGTAAGTCATCGTTAACCAATGCGATAATCCCCGATAAGGAACTGAAAACCAACACCATCTCGGAAACCACCAAACACGGGCGGCATACTACCACGGCGGCAACGCTGTACCACATGAACGAAGGCGGCGATTTAATCGACAGCCCCGGCGTTGCCATTTTCGGGCTGGCAGGTCTATCCGAACAGCAACTGGCTTACGGCTACCGTGAATTCCAGCCGCTGATTGAGCAATGCCAGTTCAAGAACTGCCGTCATCTGGTTGACAAAGGCTGCGCGGTGCGGGCGGCGGCGGAAAACGGCGAGATTTCAATGATGCGGTATCAGCGGTTTTTAAAGCTTAGGGAGAAAATGCCGACAGCATAAACCTGGATTATCACCCGCTTTACTGTCATTATCGGGTTCATGCTGCTAAAAGTTTTCGTAACTATTCAGCACATAATGAAATAGAACGCAGATGACACGGATTAGGCCGATAAACACTGATTAAAAAGTGCATAACGAATTGGCTTCGGCTTTTAAAAATCCGCGTAAATCCGTCCAATCCGCGTCATCCGTGTTCTATTAATCGTAGTTAGCATTCGCTGAAT
>CAZAUB010000193.1:0-5518 GCA_964488195.1 uncultured Methylobacter sp.
GCCTGTTTTATCTGCATAATTGACGACCTGTTTAATTGCGCTGTTCTGTTGTGTTCCAGACATAATGCGCCTCTGAAACCAAGGTAATCAGGCTGGTAGGGCATTAGTTCGGTTATGTCTTCCAATCTGAGCGAACCGGCCAGCCCGCAGAGCAAAGACCGGTCTTTTGCCAGTCGGACAAATTGGGCTATGTCGGTTTTTGCCATAACCTGGGTTAAGGGGCCGTTGTTTTTGTTCATGGTGTCGAGCATGATACCTTTGAAACCGGCATCTTTTAGCGAGTCTATCACGGCAAAGTCCGGTTGGGTATCGGCGAATAATACGGCTATTAAGGCCATTGACCGTGGGAACGTAGCGAGTTTTTCAATAGTTCCCTGCCAGTCGTCGTCGCCGGGGAAAAAGCCGATTTTGACATAATCGACGCCGGTTGCGGCCATCGCTTTTACCGCTTGGTAAACAATCTCCGGTTGCATGGGCAGGTCGCCAACGGTTGCGCTGACGGGACAACGGCCATTAATTTCATTAACAATGGTTTCGACCAGATCGGTTTCCAGTGCGCCCAAAGCGCCCAAAGCCGGTTGTTTCAGGTCGATAATGTCGACGTTCGCGCTTAACGCCTGCAAGGCTTCTTCTATGCTGTTAACGCTGGCGAGCATTCCGGTCATGCGTTGGTCTCTGTTTTTGCCGAACCTGCTCCCGGCAGGTTTCCGGCATACACACCATCCCTGGCGATCGCCGCGCCAGTTCCCGACTGGCTAGCGGCATACACACCATCCCTGGCGATAAAATCCTCAATGACGGTCATCAGCCAACCCCAGGCTTCCAGTTCCCGGTCTCCGGCTGTTTTTTCCAGGCCGATACGCAGATAGTCGATTTCCGCTTCTATTTTTTCCAGCGGGATCATGTTTAACCGGCTGATTAAAATCGCCGCTTCCAGCACCGAATACTGGGCGCGGTTAAAGCCCATAAAGGGCGCATGATTAGCGGTGTGTACAGCTTTGCAGAATAATTTGGGCCGGGTCTCGTCGTCTTCAACGCGAACCAGTTCGACTTCGGTATGTGCCAACGCACATTTAAGCACTTGACCGTTGATTTTTTCCGCTGGTTTTAACGGCCAATCACGCCGCCCGGTAAGGCATCCGGCAAAGACCCGCACATCATCGCAATAGTTGATAACTGCGGTTTTGCTTTCCAGCAGATTATTGAGTGTTGTTGATGGGCGAAACGGCAGGATGATGAATTCAGCTTCGGCTGCTTGTGTTCCAGAAGGCACATGAATGCCCATAGGCGCAATATGCGCCTTGCCTGAACTGTTTTGGGTGATGACTATGGTTTCTTGAATCATTAGTGCTTTTGTAATGTGGTTCCAGCCGGTTTAAAGGTGTGTAGGTCAACGGTGGGTTCTGTGCTGTCGGTTGCACAGCCCCATTGCAGCGCTTGATCCTGGGTATAACGTTTACCCAATTGCCAGGCTATTTCAGCGCGGGCCAGTTCAACGCCCAGATAAAAAGCGTGACTGCCGTCATTTTCAACGTGCAGTTTCGGAAACAGGTCAAACGGATCGGTGGCGCTGTGCATGCCGTCACGGTTGAAAATATGCACGCCTTCGGCGCTGATTTGAACGCGGAAACTGGGGTCTCTGATTTGCCCCGCCAGTTCCTTGATTTCTTCCAGGCTATAAGGAAAGGGTGATGTTTCATGCAAGGCCATTAAGCCGGGGTCGATATGCTTGGGCAGCATGTCATGTTCTTTTGCCGCAAACATGATGCGGCGAGCCAGGTCGGCTTCTTTGACCGCCCGGCAAGCATGGCGGCTGACTTCGGTTGCCAAAATGCTGTTGATATTAAGTTCCGAGCAGATGCCCAGCAGCAAGGCATTCATGCCTATGGTGTCGGCATGGGTCAGTTCGGTGATATTGCCGACTCCCAGCATCATTTCAATATCGGGATGGTTCTTTCTGACTTCATGATAACGCACGATGGATTGCGTGAAGCCAAAGTGCAGGGGATCTAAAATCGGATCGACGATAAAGGAACGGCCTTTTGCCTGCATGGCCTTGATGGCTCTATCCAGTGAAGCGAGGTCTTCATGTTTTTCTGGAATCAGAATCGGCGTTGCCGCCACTTCATCGGCAACCCACAATGTGCTTTCGTGTAGGCTGAGCATGTAATCTGCGCCCGCTTTGCCGCCTCTGAGCAAATCGTCGGCTTCAAGCGAGTCGATACTGACGGTAAAACCTTCCTGTTTCAAGGTGCGGATGATGTCTTCCATGTGTGGAAAATCGGTGCTCGGCAAACAGCCGATGTCGATCACATCGGCGCCGTTTTGTTTGTAATAATGGGCGCGCTTAACCACCTCTTCAACGCTGACATTGGGCGCGTCGACAATTTCGGCAAAGATTTTGACGCTGTAACGGCTTAAATCAATCTTGTGCGCGGCTTGACCGAAAAACATCGGCAAGTCCTTGAGTTCGTCCGGGCCGCGTTCAATCGGCAAACCCATGTCTCTGGACAAGGCTTCCAAGTCGCCGCGGCAGCGTCCTGGCACGAGTATGCGATCAGCGCCGAAGGTGTCGGTCAAGCGGCGGCCTATCATATCGGCGGTCATTAAAGCTGCGACTTTAAGCCCCAGTTGATGTACGGTGTAGGCAAATTCCGGCTGCATTTTTTGCAGAATATTGCGCAGCTGTTTTTCCGCCAGTTTGCCGGTAAGAAAGAGTATGTGTTCGCTCATGTTAACGATTTAAGCCGTTCTTCAACTGTAACAATCAATTCATCCACGCTTTCGACAACGGTCGTGTATTCAAAGGTGCGTAATTTGGCCGTGCCTTCCAAATCGATTTTGCGTGGATAAACCATGACTTTCCCGCTCGGTGCAGTGGTTTCCATTTCCGGGGCTATGTCACAAGGATAGACAATGCTGGGGACTTTGCATTTTCCGGCTTGGGAGTATAAATTGGTCGCCAGGGAGTCAGCAATGCCTAGCACGCATTTGGCAACCGTATTCGACGTGGTCGGTGCCATCACGAAGGTATGGTAATGACCCTTGTAAAAATGCCCAACCGGCGGCGCAGAAGCTGTTTTGTCGCGGTATACCGGCATTTTTTTGCGGATGTCATCGAGATTGATGCCGTACATTTTCAACACTTCTTCCCCGGCCAGACTCAGGTAGGCATCAATATCATCCAGGGTCAGCATGAAGTCCAGGCATTCTTCTATATAATGGCCTGAACCGGTAATGGCCCAGGCTAATCGTGGTTTATCCATTTAATTCAGCATTCATGATTGACGAATGTATTGTCCACGAAAGACACGAAAAGCACGAAAAAACACATAGCATAAGGGGATAGAGCTGTGGTTATTTTGAGCATATCATTTCGATCCGAGTAATTACGGTGTTTTCAAGTTCAGTTAATTACTAAAGCTACTTTAATAAAACAAGGTGTGATCGGAGTGCAAGCTTTGCTTGCCAGAGCAGGCAAAGCCTGCACTCCAGCGACAATGTTATTTACTATACCAACTAATTAAAATTGAAACCGCTGTACCTGTAGAAAAGCTCTTTCGTGATTTTCGTGTCTTTCGTGGACAGTATGTAATATCGGTTATTATACATGAATTAATACACCGATTTCGTGCACAGGAGTTTTTAGAGAATGATCAGTAATATCAATAGTGATGCTTGTAGGGGCGACCGGCCGGTCGCCCCTACAAGCGATGTGCATAACATCCTTGGCGATAGGCCGTTGATTATGGGGATTTTAAATGTTACACCGGACAGTTTTTCCGATGGCGGAAAATTCTCAGGCCTTGATGCCGCGATGCGGCAGGTTGAGCTGATGTTGTCCGAAGGCGTGGATATTATCGATATAGGCGGCGAATCGACACGCCCCGGCGCTGATCCGGTTGCGGCCAGCGAGCAGATTCGGCGGGTAGTTCCGGTGATTGAAGCCATCCGGCAACAGTTGGACAGCGATATTTTAATCAGCATCGACACAAGCTTAAGCGAGGTCGCCAAAGCGGCGCTGGACGCCGGGGCTGATATTATCAACGATATTTCAGGGGGCAGGGGGGATGTAGCGATCTTGACGCTGGCCGCCCAAACCGATGCGCCGATTATCTTGATGCACAGCCAGGGAACCCCAAAAACCATGCAGGACAACCCGCATTATAAGGATGTCGTACAGGAAGTGCTTGATGACCTGAATGAAAGTATCAATGCGGCATTAAAGGCAGGGGTTAAAAGAGAGGCCATTGCGATCGATCCGGGCATAGGCTTTGGCAAGCGCAAACAGGATAATCTTGATTTGCTGGCGCACCTTGATAGGTTGGTGGCAACGAATTTTCCGGTACTGTTGGGCACCAGTCGCAAGCGTTTTATGGGGACGATTTGCGATGTGACCGAACCCTCGGAACTGGTTACAGCCACCGCAGTGACCACGGCTTTAGGTGTTATGGCTGGAGTGCAGATGTTTCGGGTACATGATGTCAAGGAAAACCGGCAGGCAGCTGATGTGGCTTGGGCGATTAAACAGAGTAGGTAGTTAGGGGTATAATGGCAATGTTTTTGGATACTTAAAAATATAATCATATGAAAAAAGATGATTTGTTAAAGTCTTTAATTCTCTCCAGCAATCGGCTTATTGTCGGTGCAGTTGCAGAAAAGGTCTCGGCCATAGCAACGGAGAATTATTTGCAGCAGCGTGCGCAACGGGCCGATAAGCAGGCTTTTCAACGCTTGTTGGCTAGGGTTCCAAGCCGTGAAGTACTTTCGGGCGATGAGTTGTAATCAAATAGCAAGGTGAAGTTATGCAATCATTAAAAATCAAGGCAGAAGTCAGGCAAGACCACACTATGACCGCGCATTTGCCGGAAAATATTGCTGTCGGCGAACATGAGTTTATCCTTATTTATAATGATAGTGCCCCGAATAAACCCATTGATTTAATGCAATACAGCGGCACTATCGATTGGCCTGAAGATGGATTGGCATATCAGCAAAAAATCAGAAGTGAATGGGATAAAGATCTTTCATGATGTTTCTTCTGGATACCAATATTGTTATTTATTTACAAAAAGGCTTGTTGTTGGAATCGCTGCCTGTAGCCAACTATTTAATTTCGGTGATTACCGAAATTGAATTGCGCTCTTATCCTGCAATTACGGTTAGTCAGGAGCAATGGTTAAAGCGCTTTATTAATGATGTTAAGGTCATTAGCCTGACAGATTTAATCAAAGAACAAACTATCAAATTACGTAAAGAGCGTTTATTAAAACTCCCTGATGCGATGGTATGTGCAACCGCTATGAGTGAACGAGCCGTGCTACTGACAAATGATAGAAAATTACATGAGATTGACGGCCTGCAATGCCGGGCCTTGGAACTGAGAGTTTAATGACCAAACAAGAAAAATCCCTAACCATGACGGTATTGATGACGCCGGACATGGCCAATTTTTCCGGCAACGTACACGGCGGTTCTTTATTGAAATTGCTGGATCAGGTGGCTTATGCCTGTGCGG
>CAZAUB010000194.1:0-5514 GCA_964488195.1 uncultured Methylobacter sp.
TCCTGAATCAGGCTCTCCGTGGGAGGATGCCTACAAAAGAATCATGAGCAGGCAATGAAATATTGCGTCATTGTAAGCCCCGAAGATCAGGTTGCCTGATCTTAAGTAGTAGTTTAAGTCTAACGCTTGATAATAAAAATTGCTGAATGGTCGAACAGAGTCCTATAATCAACTTTTATCGTAGAATAAAAAGGAAGTGTATTCCGTTTATTGCTTTTTTGAAATTGCATTAAACAGTTACTCAACAGTTAATGCATACATAGCCCTAAACTATTCGTATTTGCTAATTAAGTGTCCCCACTATGAAAAATAAAAGCAGTCAATGGATAGAATCGGTCGAACTGGTTCAGATTGACGTCAAAGATCTAAAAATCGGTATGTTCGTATCTAGGCTAGATAGACCATGGCTGGAGAGTAATTTTTTGTTACAGGGGTTTGAGTTAATTACTCAGCTTGACATCGAAGCAGTGCAAAAACAATGTGATTTTGTTTTTATCGATACCACCCGGCAAACGAAAGTAACTAGATATGCAGCCTGTAGTACTGCATACACCAAGGATTATCTTGATAAAGCCCAGCCACCGGGGAGGCGATCCACGTTCGACCAGGAAATCGAGCGAGCCGAGGCTGCCCATCAAAAAACCAGTGCTCTGGTTAAAAGCTTTATGGAAGAAGTACAGTTTGGCCGCACAATCAATGCTGTTGCTGCCAAAGAAGCAGTGGCCAGCTGCGTGGATAGTGTGCTCAATACTCCTGATGCACTGATGCTGATGACACAGTTAAGAAACCAAGATGAATATACAGCTCAACACAGTATGAATGTCTGTATTTATGCGATTGCCTTAGGGCGTCATATTAATTTGTCGATTGAGGATCTTAACAATGTCGGTATGTGCGGAATGATGCATGATATGGGTAAAATGTTGGTACCCACTGAGGTTTTGAATAAACCCGGTCGACTGACGCCAGAAGAACTGGTGATCATGAGGAGCCATACCAAAAAGGGCTGGGAGATATTGCTCAATACTCCTGGCATGTATGGTGGAGCTATTGACGTAGCCTACTTGCACCATGAGCGATTGGATGGCAATGGTTACCCTCGCAAATTTAACGCTAATCAAATCACGCCTTTTGCGAAGATAGTGGCGATTGTCGACATGTTCGATGCACTGTCCAGCGACCGTGTTTATCAGAAAGGTAGGCCGCATCTTGAGGCTATCAAAATATTGACGGAATCTTCTAGCAATGGGCATCTTGATTCGGCGTTGACCATGAAGTTTATCGAATGTATAGGAATTTATCCCGCCGGCAGCATAGTGGAATTGGCTGACGGCGAATTGGCGATAGTACTAGAGATCCATCCCAAAACTAAGCTCAAACCTATAATCATGATATTTCAAGATGAGAACAAAAAACCATGCAACGAGCGTGTGGTCGATCTGTCGATAGTTTCTCAAAACGCCAATGGCCATGAGTATCGCATTAGAAGTGTCTTACAACCTGGTGTTTGCGGTATCGATTTGGCTAAATATCATCAGAGCGGCTTACTGAAGAAGGCGCTTGGGGGCGGCTAAGGTTCTAAGCTATATTTTAATTTTGAAGCAGGACGGGGCGTTTAATTGGCTAAAAATCTGTTCTCAAACGGATTTTAAGTATAATACATGCCGCAAGCAATGGCGATGGCTTCAGCGTGTTGAAAGTAAAACAGGGGACTTTGATTTCACTTATTCACTAAATCGGCAATTATCACCGTTGTTCTGGTTGTGAAAATTGGTGGCTGCTATAATAATTCAAGGATTAAGATTAATTTATATGTTTAATGTTGATAGGGTTTTTTACACCTCCAATGAAGAAAGCGGAAAGGTTGAATGGTATTTCCAAGCGCGGGAAGGTAATTCTGGCCCCTATGAATCAAAGAAAGAAGCCCAGTTGATGCTTCAGGCATTCATTAAAGAGTGTATTGCCCATGGAGATACTGGCGGGCGTGACCCTAAAGAAGCACAATCCACACAACCAACTTCAAAATCAGGAACCCAAGCTACATTTAAGTTTAGACCAAAAAATATTTGGTATTGATTTTCAGTAAAAATCCAGTTCGGATCATATCAGTAATCGAAAAAGACGCTACACGCCACATTATTGGCGGTTTTATGGCTGTCTGTTTTTAGATATAAAATTCGGGATCACCTTAGCTTCAACTGCTTGTAGTAGGGATTCCCTCTCAGGTCATTTTCCCAAGCTGTTTTACACTAGCTGACTACGCGCTGATCAGGACAAACAAAAATATACAGGCATTTAACCTTTGATTATCAAACCGATGCTTTCAATATTGCTGACCTACTTACTGCTCCTGCTGATCGTTTTTCTATTCCAACGAAAAATGATCTATTTCCCAGAGCAATATTCAATTGAACATCAACAACAGCTGGCCGATCAATCCAACCTGAAACTTTGGCCGTCAACGGATGATTATCGGGGACTGATCGCCAAAACAGCCAACATGACCGACAAGGGCACGGTTATCATTTTTCATGGCAATGCGGGGTCTGCAACAGACCGAACTTATTATCTGGACGCTTTGGAAAAGCAGGGTTACCGGGTGATCCTTGCCGAATATCCAGGCTATGCCGCCAGAAAAGGGACTCCATCGGAGCAGGCGTTGATTTCGGATGGCATCCAAACCGCAAAACAGGCCTTGAATGATTTTGGCGGCCCTATTTTTCTGTGGGGCGAATCACTCGGCAGCGGCGTGGTTGGAGGCATCGTGCAGAGTGGACTGATTCCGGTTAAAGGTATTGTTCTGGTCACGCCGTTTAACAGTCTGGCCGATGTTGCACAACACTATTACTGGTTTTTCCTGGCTAAATGGTTAATCCGCGACAAGTTCGACAATATTAAAAATCTGCAAGACTACTCGGGAAACACGGCGATTTTGCTGGCCGAAGAAGATGAGGTCATTCCCAATAAACACAGCTTAAAGCTGTTCGAGTCACTGCGCCACAGTAAAAAGCTCTGGATATTTAAAGATGCGGGCCATAACACCCTGCCGCTAGCTCAAGAGCTTTCCTGGTGGCAAGAGATTATGCAGTTTGTTAGCGGGCAAAGCGGGGTATCCCCTTAATAGTTGTTTTTTCCATATGCACATATTGCAAGCCGAGCAATGTTCCGCCATCGGCAGTACGCTCAACCCACATCACTTTTACCTCACCGTCCAACTCCAACTGCTCAAATTCAAACATGGTTATCTGACCCACTTCGACGTCTAGGGATTCAGCAAGATTAATCATTAACCCGTCCACTGAGACATTGACAGTCTTAAAATTACGGTATTCATCATTTAGCAGGATTTTGCCTGGTGCTGTCATATTTTTTCTATATGCTTTTCTCTTGTACAGCTGATTATCAGCATCATAGGCTACACTTTTAAATTCCAATGCAAGAAATATATGACCATCCTGCATATCAAGTCTGACTACCTCAGCTTCACCGGCTAAGCGTATTTCAGGAAGATACAAATCTATCGTGGTCGATGCTGACAGCAGATTAAAAATCTCTTTGGCACCCTTGCCGCCTGCCTGATCGCACTTTAATTCGGCAAGCATACCGGTTAAGGAAAGATCTTTAATGGTGATTTCCTGCTCTTCTCCCCCCATATAAATCAAACCATGCGACATTAAGTTTTTTCGATAAGGCCGGTTTAAAACTTCATTCATCTAACTTTCCTCACTGTTTATCCGTTTATCTTGCTGTTCAAATACTGTACAAGGCTACTAAGTGCAATTATAGTGTCTTTAATTATATTTTTTCCTTTCTATATCAATTATTTTTCCTGTCCTGAGTCCTTCGGCTACGCTCAGGAGAGCCTTGTCGAATGGAATCGCCCATACTATCTCAGTCCTACATAACTCAACGCATTATGAAAAAGTCATTAATCCTGCTCTTGTTACTCTATATGATGGCGGCCTGCACGGCACTCACGCCAAAAAACAGTGACAACCTATGCTCTACTTTCAGGGAAAAAGAAGGCTGGTATGATGACGCTAAAAACTCATTTGAAAAATGGGGCGTTCCTATTCCAATTCAAATGGCGATCATGCATCAGGAGTCGCACTTTGTCGCGGATGCACAACCGCCGCGCCCCTGGCTGCTGGGGTTTATCCCCCTGCCCAGAGCCAGCAGCGCCTATGGCTATGCCCAAGCCAAGGATGAAACCTGGGACAGCTATCAGGACAAGGCGGGTAGCTGGGGAGCGGATCGCGAAGAGTTTGCCGATGCGACTGATTTTATCGGCTGGTACTGCGACATCAGCCACACTCGCTTAGGCATATCGAAACTGGATACCAAAAATTTATACCTCGCCTACCATGAAGGACATGGCGGTTTTCAGCGCAAAAGCTATTTACAAAAAGAGGGGCTGGTGCAGATTGCCAACAAAGTGGCCAAGCGGGCAAAACTATTTCAAAGTCAATTGGGCGAATGCCAAGGTGATTTAGAAAACAAAGGCTGGTTTTTTTGATAAACTATAAGCTTTACGTTAACAATAAAGGATAAATCGTGAGAAAAATTCAAACTCAAGTTCTTTTAATCGTCACCGTTCTTCTTATAGGATTTACTATGTTTTCAATGGCCAATGCCACCACCCCTGAAGAAAATAAAGCCGCAGGGTCAGCCTTTCTTGCAGAAAATGCTAAAAAAGCCAATATCGTAACGACGGCAACCGGTTTGCAATACGAAGTATTAACACCTGGAACAGGTGCTGCCTCACCTTCAGCAACTGATAACGTTACAGTGCATTACAAAGGAACAACCCTTGATGGTGAAGAGTTTGACAGTTCTTACAGCCGAGGGGAACCCGCCACATTTCCGCTAAACAGGGTAATCGCCGGATGGACTGAAGGCGTGCAATTAATGAAAGAAGGCGCCAAATACCGCTTTTATATTCCGTCAGAACTCGCTTATGGCGCACAAGGCGCAGGCCGTGCCATCGGCCCGAATGCCGCATTGATTTTTGATGTTGAGCTGATTAAGATCCAATAAAAAGCAGGCAAAAGGCGCAGGGCAAAGGGCAAAAAACCGTTGCTTTGTATCTACTGCCCAGCCTCATCCGTTCCAACTATTCAAAGCCAGCTTTGAACTCCAGCGCTACGGAGTCCAAAGCTGGCTTTGGACATTTTGCCCTTAGCCTTTCGCCTTTTGCCTAAGCTCTTATGCCCACTTACCAACTATTTGCCACCACACCCAAAGCAATGGAAACCATCCTTACCGATGAGCTCCGCGCACTCGGCGTAAACAACATCAAAGCCACGCTGGCCGGGGTCGCTTTTCAGGGGGATCTGGAAACAGCTTATCGCGCCTGTTTGTGGTCAAGAACAGCAAATCGAATTTTATTGGTGCTCAGTTCTTTCGAGGTAAAAAGCCAGGAAGACCTTTATAACGGTGTACAAAAAATCGACTGGTTTGAGCACATCAATCCTGAAGACAGCTTTGCGGTCTCGTTCAGCGCGAAAAACTCAG
>CAZAUB010000195.1:0-5496 GCA_964488195.1 uncultured Methylobacter sp.
AAGGGAAAAACATTGTCAAGCATTATTTTTTGTTTTTACGCTGAATAGTTACAATCCCTGAAGCTAAACATCATTTTTACTAGCAGATGAGACTATGGGCCCTTGGCCGTTATAACGGCTAGGATATCGCACATCGCCAGCTCGCACAAACTAATGGCCCGGCACCGGAGTTTTCAGGCGATAAACAACACAATTCTGCATAGGCAAACCAAGCTGAAAACGTCTGAAGCCTTTCATACCTTGACTGTCCCTGCAGGTCTCGCAGTCTAAAAAACAAAGATTTTTTAGGTAAAAAATGAACGCCATAAAATTAAAGGCTTGCAAGTCTAACAATTAGGACATGAAATATGGCTATGCGCGGGTTTCGACCGACGATCAAAAAGCGGATTTGCAAATTGCCGCCCTGAAAAAAGCGGACTGCGAGTATAGTGTTGCTGTTATACGTGAATGTCTGTATGTTGCAAGAAAAGATACAAAAGAATCCAGATATAAGTACGACACGAGAATTGATTGCTTATTGCATCACAAGAAAGCGACTCTTCCTAGCGAAGTGGAGTACCTTCTTCATAATTTTATGGCGATAGCAAATATAAACTACGGAGCATTCGACTTAATTGAGTCAATTGCTGGCGAATTTTTTTTATCGAGGTAAAGCCAGCTGGGCAGTTTTTGTATATTGAACATGAAACCGGAATGCGAATTTCTGATGAAATGGGTACAGTATTGTCTTCAGATGCAGGAACTATTCGGGAATACCATGAAACTGATTTTTAGGTTACCCCGCTGACGCACGCATATTTGCTAATGCTGCTAGCGAATCACACACATCAGAGACATTACTTAACAATTCGTCGCATTCTGTCTAAGTAATGCAAACACAATAGGGGGTAGTCGTATTGCGTCGCATGTTGACTTATCACCCAAGCCTAACCTAACAAATCAGCTACGCTCTGCCATTCAAAGGGCGAACCTTCCAGCCGTTTACTCTTGATAAAATCCGTTATCAAGAGTAAATGGTTGTCGTGCCTAGCCGTTCCTAGCCGTTCGTTTTGTCTAATCACCTGAAGCAGACATTCAACCCCACGCTCGCTGGTGAGAGGAGGTTTTCAGCCAACAGCCGTCACTAGCTTAGCCGAAAAAAACGTGTCACTGGGCAGCAGGTATACTTTAGTAAGCTGGCCGTTCTTAGGCTTGACAAGTCATCGGCCGAAGCGGCCCGCTCTCTATAAATTCATATCAGCTAATCTGCAACGTCCACTTTCGAGTCTGCTAGACCGAGCGCTTACGCGCAACTACGGTAAACTTACGTGTTTAGGGGTAAAAACCTGCTATTATTGGGCATTATGTTACTTGCAGGGTGTTGGCCTCGCTCTGTGGTGAGGCTTGTTAGACGCCGAAAGCAAGCTTAAGAGTTCACTCTCGATACGTCTTTAGGCGCGAGTGTGCCAAAAATACTTCGTCCCGCCAAGATGCGCGCGACTCTATTGGGGGACAGCTTGTTCACTTTGCTTCATATCTCCGACCTACATAGGTCGCCGCATGACCCGATAGAAAACACATCACTTTTAGGTGCATTGCTTGCCGACAAAGACCGCTATCTCGTCGAAACGCCAGAAGTTAGGGCTCCAGATGCAGCTATCATCAGCGGCGACATCATTCAAGGCGTAACACTTAACACTCCTGATTACTCTGCGGAGTTAGACCAGCAATACGAAGTTGCCCACGACTTTCTTGCAAATTTGGCTGATCGCTTTTTCGCTGGGGACCGTAGTCGGGTAGTCGTCGTTCCAGGCAATCACGACGTTTGCTGGAACACAGCTCATAATGCGATGACTGAGTTGATTCCGGAACACCCACCAATTAATGCGTATGCTGGGCTTTTTCAGGCGTCCAGCGATTTACGTTGGAACTGGAAGACCCGCACCATTTTCAGAATCACTGATTCTGATGGATATAGGAGACGACTCGACGCGTATTGGCGTTTCGTGGAGCGCTTTTATGCTGACACGACCCTTAAATATCCGCTGAACCGTAACCACGGTTTCAATCTTTTCGAGTTAGATAACGGCCGAATCGTGGTAGCAGCGCTTGAATCCATATACGGCAACGACTGTTTTTGTCGTCAAGGGGCCATTGAACGGAGCGTCCTGGGTAACTGTTCACTTGCGATTCGCGATTTGCCTCAACAACCGATTTTGCACATTGCAGTCTGGCATCACAGCTTCCAAGGACCACCACAGGGCGACGACTACATGGACATCGCTTCAGTCCATGAAATGGTTGGTAATGGTTTTCGGCTCGGACTGCACGGACATCAGCATCAGGCAGATGCATCGGCTCACTCAATTCATTTACCGGAAGAGCTTTTGATGGCAATATCCAGTGCTGGGTCACTTTGCGCAGGCGCTCAAGAGTTACCGCGCGGAACGAATCGCGAATATAACGTGGTGGTTATCGACGATGCATACACAAGCGCTCGCGTGCACGTACGCGAAATGACCCAGGGAAATCACTTTGGCAGATGCGGACGGGGCGTCTTTCGGGGAGATGGATTTACCGAATTGCAGTGGCGACTACCCGCTGGACAAGCCGGCAGTGCGCCGTTGGACGAGCATAAGTTTACTACTGGCATTATCCTTAGAGCGGAAGAAACGCTTCATAGCGGACGACCAGGGGACGCCCTAAGCCTATTGGAAGAAATCAAACAGCCCCTTGCTGGACACGCGCGAAACCTATTCATCGAGGCCGCGAGGTCGATAGGTAATTGGGAAAAGTTGATTGTTTTCCTCGATCATCCAAGTTCAATAGCTGAATTTATTGAGCTCTTTGGTGCAATGCTGAAGGGAAAGCAACTGGATGCAGCAGCGACTTTGCTGGCGCAGGCCAAGGATTTTAATGTTGATACAGGCACAGTTGAAGATCTTCGTTCGAAGTTGAAGCTGCAAATGATTATGGAGAAAAACTAATGAGCACAGAATTCATTCAATTTTCGGTCGATACCACCCGCGTGCTGGAACTGCTTGCAAAGCAAATCTACCAGTCGCCACTCGCGCTGCTGCGGGAGAACACGCAGAACGCATTCGATGCAACGCTGCTGCGCAAGCATCGTGACGATCAATACGAACCAAGAATTGAGATTGAAGTCTCACCGCAACGTGTTGTAGTTCGTGACAACGGCATTGGTATGACAGCCGATGACCTCAAGCGACACTTTTGGCAAGCCGGCAGCAGTAGCAAAAACACCGATGAGGCACGTCAGGCTGGAGTTGTTGGCACCTTCGGCATTGGGGCAATGGCTAATTTTGGCATCGCCGATACGCTCGAAGTTACGACAGAAAGCGCGATTACGGGCGAGCGCACTCGTTGCGTGGCAAAGAGAGACGAACTGAAATTCAACCAAGATTGCATAGCGACAGAAAAGTTATCTACTACAGGAAGTTTTGGCACTGAAATTATCGCGAGTATCGCACCTGAAACGTCACTTGATGTGAACGCGGTTAAAAGCTACGTTGCGGAGTTTGTTGCTCTCCTCGATATTCCAGTTTCAGTAAATGGTGAGCTCGTTAGTGGCCAACCAATCGAGCATCTCGTGCCGCCAGTTAGCGCGGTCTGGGTAGAGGAGCTGATAGAAGCGCAGTTAAGTCCGCGGTTCATCGCAGACGTGTCCGTTAAGCTTTCCAATAATGCGGATGTGGGACTCTATATCCGAAATATTCGCTGGAACGGGATTGCTCTGGCTGGTCGACTTTCACTCAGAAACGGCATTGCAACGCTGAGAACTTTCCGTAGTGGTTTTGGGCTTGCTACTGTGTCGGTAGGATCAATATATCAATTCGGCGGTATTGCTGACATTCAAGGCTTTCAGCCAACTGCTGGTCGGGAAGCTTTAACGACCGACAGTATGCAATTGCTACAAAACGTGATTGCGGATATCGATAACTTCACCTCGGTCATGTTGTCGACTCACCAAGAGGCGGACTCCAGCACACCTTTTATGCAATGGGTCTGTACTCATGGTCGCTATGAGTTATGTGGCAAGCTTAAAATTTCGATGCAGCCAGGAGAACGTACGACGCTTGACGATATCAAAGCGCGGTCAGAAGAGTCACCAATGCCTGTGTATGACGGTACGGATCAAACTTGCATTGCGAACTATTCGACCGAAGACAGGCCTCTTTTGATTTTGGCCAGGAACAATCCACGCAAGCAATGCGAAATGATGTACCTGCAACAATTCTGCAAAATCGAGCCAGTATCGACTGCACCGCTCGTCCATAAACTAATACCGGCAACTGATTGGACTTCTGCGCAAGGTGCTCTAGCATTTCGCATTAAGACGATTCTGGAAGGTGACTACTTCCTGTCATCAGATGTTGCGTTCGGGAAGATTTCGCATGAATTAGCTATGCTGGTGGAGTTCAATGCCGAGACCGCCGACATTGTCTTGGATCCAGACGGTTCCACTGTAGCGACCGTCCTTGGGTTGTATTCTTCAGAATATAGCGCGTTTGGAAGCATGGTTAAAGATTTTGTCCGTAACGCAATCTTTCCTAAAGTCGCCGACAGGGTTCCCAGCAGTACACGGCAAGGCGCAGAAGCATTCTTGCGGGCGATACGACGTCCGAGAGAAATATTTGAATATGAAGAGACTGATACTTCGAACCTTTCCTTAATTTGGACAGATTACGCCGAAGGCAAGATATCACTTACTGAAGCAGTATCACGCTCGCAAACAGCCGTTCAAAATTCCGTGCAAATTGTTGAAGCCAGTAGCGCGGCTCAAGTCGCCGATGTGGTTCCGGACGTCGTGCGGAACGAGCAGACTACCCATATAATCAATGGTGAGGAAATGGATTCACTAGAAGCACTACCAGCAATCATGCGCACGGATGTACCATGCTCAATGAAGCTTTTAACGATTCCTCGTGACCAACCTGCACTGCGCGGGTATCGATGCTTTATAGCTCTGGCCGAGAAGGTAAGGGCCGACATGGGCGATTTCTTCTTACAGCCTCACAAAACCTCAATAGTATGGGGAGGGCAGAAAGTGCTTTTCATTTTCTTGCATCATTCTGGCGAGTTTGGACTTTATTACGACTTACAAACCCGAGATTCAATTTCAGAACATTCAGGCGGAAAAATCTATCAAACGTCGACCATGGTCTTAAAAAACTCTATCTACATTCCTGTTCCAGAGGAAATTGAAATTAGCTTTGTCCCGGCCCCAGGCGAGCGCAAGCGCTTCGAAGTGCGTTGCGATTTATTGCGTGTGGATGGGAAGTAGTGGATTATTACTAATAGTTTGTTTCGAGGATACCCGACTGTTCAGGCGAGCAAAATGCTTTATACGGATAACCGCCGTTCACCCGACAGAAGCACGAACGTCTATAACGGGGGCGTTTGCCGATACCTCAAAGGTTTTTACCGTCCTACAAAAAACAATTGTAACTATTCAGCGTAAAAACAAAAAATAATGCTTGACAATGTTTTTCCCTT
>CAZAUB010000196.1:0-5490 GCA_964488195.1 uncultured Methylobacter sp.
ATGTACGATGGCTTGGGCGCAACAACGGCGAATATTTTAGTGGGTTTGATTTCGGCAATTGTTGATAATATTCCCGTTATGTTTGCGGTGCTGAATATGAATCTGGATATGGATTTGTATCAGTGGTTATTGGTGACGTTAACTGCCGGTGTTGGCGGGTCATTATTATCAGTCGGCTCTGCGGCTGGGGTGGCCTTAATGGGTCAGTCTGACCATAAATATACATTTTTCAGTCATTTAAAATGGACGCCTGCAATTGCCGGTGGTTACGTAGCGAGTATTATTGCTCATTATCTGATTAATGGTTGATTGTTTAAGTAGGCGCCGCATTTTCTGTGCGGTGCTGTGGTTCTGAGAAGGTCGATGGCTCACAATGGCACTCGGCCTTTTTTATTTATGGTTAGCCCGGTTTCAGGGCATGAATTTTTCCGGTTTTCCAGTGACAAATAATCCTAATATCAGACAGACGCTGTTCAACAAGCGCATGTTGATTTGCATCTTTACCGGATTTAGCTCCGGTTTGCCTTTGTATATTTTGATCGGGCTATTGCCTGCATGGTTACGGTCTGAAGGCGTGGATTTAAAGTCTATAGGCTTATTTGCGCTCATTCAATTGCCGTTTACCTGGAAATTTCTTTGGGCGCCGCTGTTTGATCGTTACACTCCACCACTTGGCAGGCGGCGGGGTTGGCTCTTTGTCTCGCAAATGGCATTGCTGCTATCCATTCCGGCATTTGGTGCGCTGCATCCTGGCCTGGATTTATGGACGATTGCCTATCTGGCTGGTGTGGTGGCATTTTTCAGCGCTTCACAAGATATTGTGCTGGACGCTTATCGACGTGAATTATTGCTGGATACCGAATTGGGTCTGGGTAATGCGATACATGTTAATGCATACAAAATTGCCGGTTTAATACCAGGGTCTTTTTCTCTTATTCTGGCCGACCATTTGCCGTGGAGCAGTGTGTTTTTTATTACTGCTTTGTTCATTTTGCCGGGTGTTGCAATGACGCTTTTCGTCAGTGAGCCGACGCTAAAAAACGGTGCGCCAAAAACACTGAGAGCTGCCGTGGTTGAGCCATTTCAAGAGTTTATCAGTCGCAATGGGATAAAGTCAGCCGGCTTGGTGCTCGCCTTTATTTTTTTTTATAAGCTGGGCGATAGCATGGCAACCGCGCTCGCTACCCCGTTTTATCTCGATATGGGCTTTAGCAAAACTGAGATTGGACTCATTGCTAAAAATGCCGGATTGTGGCCCAGTGTTATTGGTGGATTGCTGGGTGGTATTTGGATGATTAATCTTGGTATCAACCGGGCTTTGTGGATTTTTGGTGTAGTGCAGATGGTGGCTATTTTGGGCTTCGCTTGGCTTGCGACGGTAGGCCACAGCCTGCTCTGGCTGGCTTTGGTCATCGGCATCGAAGCCTTGGGGGTAGGATTGGGCACTGCGGCCTTTGTCGCCTTTATCGCCCACACTACGCATCCGCTTTACACCGCCACCCAATTTGCTTTATTCACCAGCTTGGCCGCAGTGCCTCGTACCTTTGCCAATGCAGCTACGGGTTATTTGGTTGAATGGTTCGGGTGGATGGTTTTTTTTCTGTTTTGCTTTGTTATCGCGATTCCGGGCATGCTGCTTTTGCTTAAAGTTGCGCCATGGAATAGTCAAGATAAGCCAGAGATTGTGTAATAGCCGCTCTTCGTGCGATTAATTTTCATCTCACCCTGAAGAAATGCCAGCCTACATGTCATAATCCATAATCAGTGGGGCATGATCAGAAAAGCGATCATCTTTATAGATGGATGCCGCAGTTACTTTATCTTTAAGGGCGGGGCTGATGATTTGATAATCAATACGCCAGCCGACGTTTTTTGCCCAAGATTGGCCTCTGTTTGACCACCATGTGTATTGTTCGGCTTCTTGATTAACAAGCCTGAATGCGTCTAGCCAGTGCTCATCAGCAAATAATTGATCCAGCCAAGCTCTTTCTTCGGGTAAAAACCCCGAGTTTTTTTGATTGCCGCGCCAGTTTTTTAAGTCGATTTCTTTGTGGGCTATGTTCCAATCGCCGCAGATGATGTAGTTACGGTCATTTTGTGCGCATTCTTGTAAATAGGGGGTGAGCTTCTCCATGAATCTAAACTTGAAGGCTTGCCGCTCTTCTCCAGATGAGCCTGAAGGTAGATAAAGCGAGATAACGCTTAAATCACCAAATTGAGCCTCAATAAAGCGGCCTTCCGCATCGACATCTTGCCAGCCTATGCCGCTAATAATGTTATCAGGCTGTTTTTTGCAATACAGCGCCACCCCGCTATAGCCTTTTTTTTCTGCATCATGGTAAAAACAGTGATAGTTTTCGGGGCAAAAAGGATCGGAATTAAGTTGATGCAGCTGAGCTTTTGTTTCCTGTATGCAAATAATGTCAGCGTTTTGTTGCTGCATCCATATGAAGAAACCTTTGCGTTCTGCGGAGCGGATGCCATTTGCATTTAAGGTAATAATGCGCATAAGTATAAATTGAGTTGCGAACTTGTAATGAAATACGTATTATACGGGGTTCTTTAATAAAGTATGTAGCCCGTTTCGGGTAATGTGAAAGTGATATGAAACCAGAAATTCATCCAGAATATAAGCAAATTACTGTGACTTGCGGTTGCGGTAATAAATTTGAGACCGGCTCTGTATTGGGTAAGGATTTGCAAGTTGAGGTTTGTTCTTCATGCCATCCTTTTTATACAGGAAAGCAGCGCGTTGTTGATACAGCGGGTCGCGTTGATAAATTCCGTAAAAAATACGGCAAATAAAAAGATTGGTGTCGTTTGATTGCGTTTGTGCATGCGTAAGCAATAGAGTGCGCTAATCATTTTTTATTTTGCACGGCGACCATAAAACAAAAAGCCAGTACGGCAATGTCGTACTGGCTTTTTGTTTTATGGTCGCCGGACTTTAGATTTCTGGGTTCTTTGATTAAAGCAGGCAGGGCGCTGAACGAGTGCTAATGCCAATAGACATATCTTAAATAGAGTCTAATCCAGATAACCCTTCAATGGACCAATTGGCAAAATCAAGAGAGCCTTCCTCGTTGTCGCCGTTTTTGTAATTAATGCGACAGACATATTTTTTGGAGATTGTGCTTGCTGTGGCGCTAGTGATGTCGATTTCGGCGTTAATGACATATTGGTAATTCCCCAGACTCCAGGCATTAAGGGGTTTTTCGGGGAAGCTGATAGATACATCAGGCCCAAGCTTGGATTTAATGTAAGTATTGCAATGTGTATAGGCGAGCCCGGTTAATGGTGTGGAGATAGAGATTTGGCCTCCTTGGTCTTTGCTGTCAACAAGAAATAAATCTGACTGAACTACCTTATAAACGAAAGGCATGATGACCTCTTTTTGAATTAAAAGTAGAGTTGCTAGGCCGACGATAAAAATTAAGATGGAATATTTCTTCATGGATTTAAGATAATTGAGTAAAAAAACTTAAGTGAAATCAAGTTTAATTCTAACAGGAATCAATGTTTTAAGTGTAGAGGAATTTAACAGGTAAAACCTGGAATCAAGGAAATGTATTAGGCGCTTGTTTTTGACTTGACAAGGCAAATTGAACTGGTAGACTGGCAGCTCGCTAAATTGACTTGGTGGCACTTGGTTCTTAATTTTATTAAGTACGGGTGAGAAAATGGAGTTGTAACTATAGCCCCTGACCATAACAAGTTGGGGATTTGATAATTTTTGGAGGTAGAAATGGCAGCTACAACTGAATCAGTGAGAGCTGATGCTGCGGAAGCACCGCTGTTAAATAAGAAAAATATGATCCTCGGATCACTGCTATATGTAGTGTTCTATGCTTGGGTTCGTTGGTATGAAGGCGTCTACGGCTGGTCAGCTGGTCTGGATTCATTCGCACCTGAATTCGAAACATATTGGATGAACTTTCTTTATATTGAGTTTGTTTTGGAAGTTTCAACTGCAGGCATCCTGTGGGGTTATCTTTGGAAAACTCGTGATCGTAAAGTGATGTCAATCACACCAAGAGAAGAGTTAAGAAGACATTTTACTCATTGGACTTGGTTGGTAATGTATGCTTTCGCTATCTATTACGGCGCTAGCTACTTTACAGAGCAAGATGGAACATGGCATCAAACTATCGTTCGTGATACTGACTTTACACCAAGTCACATCATCGAATTCTACTTGAGCTATCCTATCTACATTATCACTGGCGGTGCTTGTTTCTTATATGCAAAAACAAGACTTCCTACTTATCAGCAAGGTCTGCACCTTCAGTATATGGTTGCGGTAGTTGGTCCTTTCATGATTCTGCCAAATGTTGGTTTGAACGAATGGGGTCACACTTTCTGGTTTATGGAAGAGTTGTTTGTTGCACCTTTACATTATGGCTTCGTATTCTTCGGATGGGCGGCTTTAGGTGTATTGGGTGTTGTGAATACAGAAGTTGCAGCTATTGCTAAGCTTCTGAAAAAAGACTTAGCTTAATAAGTCTTTGGTTGTAATTACTATCTCCTCGCCGTTTCGCCTTTTTTCAGGGCGAAACAGCATAGGGTAAGATAGTCATTAATAAAAATAATTTAAATCCTTTAGGAGGTAAGCTAATGAGCGCATCTCAATCAGCTGTACGTTCACGCGCTGAAGCAGTTAAAGTTTCACGTACGTTCGACTGGCTAATTCTGTTTACATTGTTCTTCGTTGTACTTGGTGGTTATCACATTCACTACATGTTAACCGGTGGTGACTGGGATTTCTGGACTGACTGGAAAGATAGACGTCTATGGGTAACTGTAGCTCCAATCGTTTCAATCACTTTCCCAGCAGCTGTTCAAGCTGTGTTGTGGTGGCGTTACCGTTTGCCTTTCGGCGCGGTAGTTTGTATCTTAGGTCTGCTCTTAGGTGAGTGGGTCAACAGATATATGAATTTCTGGGGTTGGACTTATTTCCCAGTAAATTTCTGCTTCCCTTCAAACTTGATGCCAGGTGCTATTGTTCTTGACGTTGTGTTAATGCTGACAAACAGCATGACAATTACAGCGGTAATCGGTGGTATGGCATGGGGTCTGTTGTTCTATCCAGGCAACTGGCCAGTTATGGCACCATTACATGTTCCTGTTGAATACAATGGCATGATGATGACACTTGCTGATTTACAAGGTTACCACTACGTAAGAACTGGTACACCTGAGTACATCAGAATGGTCGAAAAGGGTACATTAAGAACTTTCGGTAAAGACGTTGCTCCTGTATCAGCGTTCTTCTCTGCTTTCGTGAGTATCTTGATTTACTTCTTGTGGCATTTCTTCGGTAAATGGTTCGGTGGTACTTCATTCACCCAAAGTTCTTAAGAACTTGGTTGTAGGAAATCACACAAAAAGACTGGTGTTAGCAACAGAACAATTTGCTGCTGACATTAGATACTCTGAAAACTATAGATTCTCTATTATAGAGGAGGATATATGAAATTAATAAAAGACAAG
>CAZAUB010000197.1:0-5465 GCA_964488195.1 uncultured Methylobacter sp.
GTTCAAGGCCCCGTTCATGGCGGATTGCCTAAAGGCGAATCCGCCTTACAGCTTTGGATTGCCTAACGGCGAATCCACCTTACAAATCATCCGCCTTACAACGTTATTACTTGGTATCCTGTACTTCCAGCTGGAAGCACTGCCTGTCCGGGCCATGGGACCAAAAATTTTGGTAAGGGGTATTTCGCTCTTCTGCAGTATCGTGTGAGAAATGAGCGCACAGCTCATAATTTTTGCTGCTGAGCAGCTTGTATTCGTAGGGTAACCCCGCTTCAGGATCCGTACGCTTTACGAATACTCCAGGTTCACTCGAAAGCGACTCAAGGGACACGGGTAGACTCTTGTGTCGAGTCCAGTAAATTTTCACCACATTTTCGATATTACGCAGGTCGGCTACTCGGCGTTCGTCCAGGCGGCGCATGCGCTCCTGAGCTGGCGAACCAAGTAGTAAAAGCCCTCCGATCACCGCGGCTATGACCGCAGCGGTGGCTGACACAGTAAGAATGGTTTTTCCTGGCTTCATGCCTTGGTTTCCTGCTCTTCCTGGCTCAAGTCCCATAGGTAATACCAAAAGATCGCACCGGCAATGATGCCGACGGTCAACGCTTTCAGGAGGAAGCGCAAGGTGAGCTCTCCACCCAGAAAATTGTAAACAAGGACGATCAGGTCGCCGATTATGCAGCCGCTAGTAATAAACAAGGTCATATACGTCAGCCACTTACGGACTTTTGAGGCGCGCTTGTTTGGGTCGCGCGTGATGGCACGGTTGAGCGATCGAGACACGTACAAGAAAACCGGAAAGGCAATGATAAGGGATGAAACCGACCAGCGGATCGCCTGCTGTGTGTAGCCGGCGAAAACAGGGGACGCAGCAGGATCTGGAAAGGCCCGGTTGATGAACTCGAACACGATGGACCCCAGGTGATAGGCGCTAATATACAAAGTCGTGAATAGTACGAGGTACATGAATGCATCGCGTGCGGAAAGGTAAGGCTTCGGCCTCGGCACTGGGATCGGAAATTCGATCTCAGCAAAAGCAGCAAGGGCGCTTTTCACCTGCTCTGATTCCCAACCCGCTTTCAGCAAGGCTTCCTCGATCTCCGCACGCGAACGGCCATGCGCCAAGGCATCCCTAACGAAGCTTGACAATTCCTCACTAATGGCCATTCTTTCTCCTCCTTACTACTCGGTGGGTCTAACTAATATTAGCCATCCTAATAGACGCAAAACATTGCGTCATTTATTTGCCTAATAAATTATAAAAATTAAGATTCATTGTTGTTTCATGTTGTTGTGTAAATTTAGTGCGTCCTAAATAAAATTTAGGTAGGGTCGCATAAAAGTACGCATAAGTTACAACGTGCATGGATAATAAACCTAAACGCTAGACACCGCAAACCTTTCATGTGGCAATCTGTCACCAATATGCTCAATATGCAAATAACTCTCCGACTGCATTTCAATCAATCTCGACACCGTCCGTTCAAATTCAAACGAGCCTTCGCCGTCGGTGTATAGCTGCTGCGCCGGTACTTCGGCGGTACAGATCAGTTTTACTTTATGCTCGTACAGCGCATCAATCAGCGTTACAAAACGCTTGGCTTCGTTGCATTTTTCGTTGGTCAGTTTTGGAATATCAGCCAGTATCACTATGTCGAACCGGTTGCCGATTTCCAGGTAATCGGCAGGGCCTAAAGGATGCATGCAGAGTTCGTCAAAGGAGGTGAGGGCGACATTGCCGTGTATCGCAGACAAAACCACCTTTCTGCCTAATACTTCCAGAACGCCCGGTTTCAGCGGGGCAAAATTGGTAAATTCGTTATAACTTTGCCGTACGAATTTTGCAGCCTGTTCATCCAGCGGATAATAATAAGTGGTCTTCAGCGCGTGTAGATGACTGAGCCGGTAATCCTGCTTTGCGACCAGCTCGATAACGTCGGCTTTTTGTTGCAGGAGTCCGACAAAAGGCAGGAACAACTCCCTTTGCAGGCCGTCATGATACAGCTCATTGGGATGGCAGTTGGAGGTGATCACGACGACAAGACCTAAATCGAACAGTCTGTTGAACAGCCGCATTAGAATCATCGCGTCGGCTATGTCGGAGACATGAAACTCATCAAAGCAAAGCAGCAGCTCCGATTCTCTGATATGTTTTGCCAATGCGGAAATAGCGTCGGTATTGTTTTGCCTGCGCCATTGGTGGATGAAGGCATGTACTTCCAGCATGAAGGCATGAAAATGCACCCGCCTTTTTTGGCTGATGGGGCAGGCATCAAAAAATAAATCCATCAACATGGACTTGCCGCGACCCACCTTGCCGAATATATACAGGCTATGACACGTACCCGGCCGGGGTAAGAGCAGTTTATGCAGGATTGATTTTTGATCGTATTCGACAGCAGCCAGTAAGTTGTCGAGCATGGTTTGCAGGTGTTGTAGCGCGATGATTTGCGCTTGCTCGTATTGGATATGGCCTTGCGCTACTAGGGCGTTGTATTGCTTTTCCAGCAAGCCGGGTGTGTCTTGGGTTGGTTTTTTGATTGTTTGTTGGGAGGTTTTTTTGGGCATGGTTGCTTTTGCGAGTGGGGGTACATGTTTCCTAGCGAGGGGTAAGGCAACGATGTAATTCGTCATCCCGGCAGGGATTGCCGGGATGACGTTAATACAATTTGTGTAATAATTTTAAGCATACGGTAAATACACGGTTGTTTTTCATGCATTCACTTTAGCACATCCCTGTGATCTGGTTCCCGGCAATCCCTGCCGGGATGACGATAATGCAAATTGTGCGATACCTTCAGAGCCACAAGCCAATAACCCAGTAGCTTAACCCTGTGAGCCCCCAGCAGCTTTTTTCTGATAACTATCCATCTGGTCAAAGTTCAAATAACGATAGGTATCCTCGGCTGTTTCGTTAATCTGACTGGCATAGTGCATATATTCATCAAACGTTGGAATTTTACCCAGGATTGAACATACCGCCGCCAGTTCGGCCGACGACAGATACACATTGGCACCATTGCCCAGACGGTTGGGGAAATTCCGTGTTGAGGTGGAAACTACGGTAGCATTTTCAGCGACCCGCGCTTGGTTACCCATGCATAACGAACAGCCCGGCATTTCGGTGCGCGCACCGGCTTTGCCGAACGTACTGTAATAACCTTCCTCGGTTAATTGGGTCTGATCCATTTTGGTGGGCGGCGCAACCCACAAGCGGGTCGGCAATTCGCCTTTTTGTTTTTCCAGCAATTTACCTGCGGCGCGGAAGTGACCGATATTGGTCATGCAGGAACCCAAAAACACTTCGTCGATTTTAGTTCCGGCGACGGCGGATAGCGTTTTCACGTCATCGGGATCATTGGGGCAAGCCAGTAACGGCTCCTTGATTTCAGTCATATCGATTTCGATGACTTCAAAGTATTCCGCATCGGCGTCCGGTTCCAGCAATACCGGATTAGCCAGCCATTCTTCCATGCTTTTGATGCGGCGTTCTATCGTGCGTACATCGCCATAACCTTCGGCTATCATCCATTTCAACAAGGTGATATTCGAATTCAAATACTCACGAATCGGCGCTTCATTCAAACGCACCGTGCAACCACCGGCAGAACGTTCCGCCGACGCATCGGACAATTCAAAAGCCTGTTCCACTTTTAAATCCGGCAAGCCTTCGATTTCCATGATGCGACCAGAAAACACATTTTTCTTACCCTGTTTTTCAACGGTCAGCAAGCCGCGCTGTATCGCTACATAAGGAATGGCATTGACCAGATCGCGCAGGGTAATGCCCGGCTGCATCTCGCCTTTAAACTGGATCAAAACTGATTCCGGCATATCCAGCGGCATCACGCCCGTTGCTGCGGCAAATGCGACCAGCCCGGAACCGGCGGGGAATGAAATGCCGATAGGGAAGCGGGTGTGCGAGTCGCCGCCGGTGCCGACGGTATCCGGCAACAGCATCCGGTTTAACCAGGAATGGATGATGCCGTCGCCCGGACGGAGCGACACGCCGCCGCGATTCATAATAAAATCCGGCAGCGTATGCTGCATGGTGACATCAATCGGTTTCGGATACGCCGCCGTATGGCAGAACGATTGCAGCACCAGATCGGCTGAAAAACCCAGGCAAGCCAAGTCTTTCAATTCGTCTCTGGTCATAGGCCCGGTGGTATCCTGGGAACCCACGGTAGTCATGTGCGGTTCGCAATAGGTGTTGGGACGGACGCCTGCAACACCGCAGGCTTTACCGACCATTTTTTGCGCCAGCGTAAAGCCCTTGCCGCTGTCTTTGGCATCAACCGGACGGCAAAAAACCGTGGATGCCGCCAGTCCCAATGTCTTGCGCGCACGGTCTGTCAAACCCCGGCCGATGATTAACGGAATGCGGCCACCGGCGCGGACTTCGTCCAGAATGACCTCGGTTTTCAGTTCGAATTTGCAGATCAGTTCGCCGCTATTCCATTCGACAGGGCTCTCCTGAGCGGAGCCGAAGGGCTCAGGACAGGCGTGACGCTTAACCTCGCCTGCATACGGATAAATGTCGATCACATCGCCCATCGCCATGTGGGTAACATCGCATTCAAAGGGCAGGGCGCCTGAATCTTCCATGGTGTTAAAGAAAATCGGTGCGATTTTACCGCCGATGCAAACCCCACCTTCGCGCTTGTTGGGAATGTAAGGAATATCATTGCCCATGAACCATAACACCGAATTGGTCGCCGATTTACGCGAAGAGCCGGTGCCGACCACATCGCCCACATAAGCCACCGGGAAACCTTTTTGCTTGAGTTCGGCGATTTGCTGTTCGGCGTTGCTAATGCCCTCGCGCGGCATTTTCAGCATGGCTTTGGCATGTAACGGAATATCCGGCCGCGACCAGGCATCGGGAGCCGGTGACAAATCGTCGGTATTGGTTTCGCCGGTTACCTTAAATACGGTCACCGTGAGTTTTTCAGGCACTTTGGGTTTGCTGGTAAACCATTCCGCTTCCGCCCAGGAATTAAGCACCTGTTTGGCGAATGGATTACCGGCATCGGCTTTTTCCTGCACATCGTGGAAAGCATCGAATATCAGCAAGGTATGGGAAAGCGCTTTGGCGGCAATCGGGGCCATCGCCTCGTTATCCAGCAAATCGATTAACGGCGCGATGTTATAACCGCCCAACATGGTGCCCAGCAGTTCGGTGGCACGTGCCGCATCCAGGATCGGCGAACTGACTTCGCCTTTTGCGATGGCCGCCAGGAATCCCGCTTTAACATAAGCCGCTTCGTCAACACCGGCAGGAACGCGGTTAGCCAGTAGATCGAGAATGAATTGCTCTTCTCCTGCAGGAGGGTGTTTAATCAGCTCAACCAAAACGGCGACCTGTTCTGCATCCAGCGGCTTGGGGACGATGCCTTCGGCGGCGCGATCTGCTACGTGTTTACGGTATTGTTCTAGCATGGGGGATTCCTGGGGAAAGGTTT
>CAZAUB010000198.1:0-5451 GCA_964488195.1 uncultured Methylobacter sp.
CAGGCAGGACAGCCTGACGTGAAACCGTAAGACAATAAAAAAGGCTTAACGATTAAATCGTTAAGCCTTTTTTGAAATCATCTAGCCACAGATTGACCCAGATACACACTGATAAACTGAACTATAAAGAGATAGAAATCCGTTTAATCCGTGCTGATCTGTGGCTAAACTATTAAATTACTCTTTTTAATCAAGCCGCTAATTCAACCGCCGCTCTCAACTTTTTCATCGCATTTTGTTCCAGTTGTCTGATTCTCTCAGCAGACACATTGTAGCGTTCGGCAAGCTCATGCAACGTAGCTTTTTTGTCCACCAGCCAGCGACTTGACAGAATATCCAGGCTGCGTTCATCCAGATCGGCCATCGCATCTGCCAACAAATCCTGCTCATGGCCTACCCAATCTGAATTCTCAAGCAGTACTGCAGGATCAGCGCCGTGCTGATGAAGATAGCTGGCCGGAGCAACATAGCTTTCTTCCGTTGACTCATCGACCGGCATATCAAACGACATATCCCTGCTGCCCAGGCGTTTTTCCATTTCGTAAACGATGCTCAAATCAACATCAAGATCGTTAGCAATCGCCACCGCTTCGTCATTTGATAACCAGCCTATATCCCGCTTGGATTTACGCAGGTTAAAAAACAATTTGCGCTGCGCCTTGGTAGTGGCAACTTTTACAATGCCCCAGTTTTTGATCACATACTCGTGAATTTCAGCCTTAATCCAGTGTACGGCGAAAGAAACCAAACGCACACCGACATCAGGATCAAAACGTTTAACAGCCTTCATCAAGCCGATATTGCCTTCCTGGATAATATCCGGCATAGACAAACCATAACCGCTGTAGCCTCTGGCAACGTGAATCACAAAGCGCAAATTGGTCATAACCAATTCGCGTGCAGCTTCCAAATCACCGTTATCTCTAAATTTTAAGGCTAATTCGCGTTCCTGTTCTACTGTCAATTTAGGCATTTGCCTGACGACATTTAAATAGGCATCGAATGTTCCGACCGATAAATTAACGGGTAAAGCTAATGCGTTACTCATTGAAACCCCCATGTAAAAAACTTTTTCGAATTCTAGCACTCTGCAAGCAAGAGTGCTAATAATTTTTCTACTCGGGTTTTAATTGTCGAAGCTGGAAATGAAGCACTATCCATGAACCCACCACGCCCAACACAGATGAGATAAGCAACAATGCCAGTGTTTCAGTAAAACCCAAAAACAACACATGGAAAGCGCCATCATAAAGCCTGGAAAGCGTTTCGACAGGTTGTTTTAAAATCAGCATGATCACGGTAACAATAAACCATGCCGTCACGCCGGAAAAAAAGCCTATCCAAAAACCGCTGTACAAAAATGGCCTAAGAATGAAACCATTGGTCGCGCCCACCAGCTTAGCGATCACGACTTCATCACGACGATTATACAATTCCAGGCGTATGGTATTGGCCGTAATAAACAGTACTCCCGCACCCAGCAACAAGCTTAATAAGATAACGCCACACCGCACCACTTCCATAATAGACTGTAGCCGTTTAACCCATTGCATATCCATCTGGGCAAAATCAACTTCTGCCGACCGGCCAAAATCATCAAGCAAAGCCTTAAGCCCTTGCTCGTTTTCCAATGTTTTTTTGGGTAACACCTGAATGACTACCGGTAGCGGATTTTTTTCCAGGGCTTTTACTGCTTCACCGAATCCGCTGTATGCCTGAAAATCTGCTAACCCCTGCTCCTTGGTAATTAATTTAACTTCCTGGATGTCGGGATTTTTCCTGATACTATCGGCAAACTTGTTTATCCTGGCCTCTGAAATTTCTTCTTTAATAAATAATGAGATTTGATTGCTGGCTTCCAAATTGCCTGCCAACTGTTGGAGGTTCGCCACCAGGATATAAAATCCACTGGCGAGTGAAATGGCAATCGCCAACACAACTATGGTCATTGCCGAAGAGAATCGTGACGCGACCAATCGCCCCAGACTTGAAAACAACGCTTGCGCATGATGGTTACGATACGCATGGAATTTATCGACAAAATTACCGCCAGGTTGTTTGGTTTGCCAGCCTTCCTGTTTACTTGGCTTTTTAGTAACGTGTTTCATAGTTTAGCTCTCGACCAGTTGACCGTGATCCAGCTTTAATATCCGATGGTTCATTTGGGCAATCAAGGAAATATCATGCGAGGCAATCAATACAGTGACGCCGACCTGTTGAAACTGCTCGAACAAATGCATAATCTCAGCGGACAGTTCCGGATCGAGATTTCCGGTTGGCTCATCAGCCAAAATCATCGGCGGCTTATTAACCACCGCACGGGCAATCCCAACCCGCTGCTGCTCACCACCGGATAAGACAGCAGGATATTTTTTTTCTTTGCCTAAAAGGCCGACTTTATCCAATGATGCCCGCACCCTTCGGGCAACTTCATGATGTCCGTAACCGGCTATCACTAACGGCAATGCCACATTATCAAAAACCGTTCTATCCTGGAGTAGTTTGTAATCCTGAAAGATCAAGCCCACTTTCCTGCGTATAAAGGGAACCTGCCTATCTTTAGCCAAGTTTAAATTTTCACCGTCCAATAATACCTGTCCACGGCTGCAACGCTCAATGACTGCAATCAATTTCAATAACGTGCTTTTTCCAGCCCCTGAATGTCCGGTCAAAAAAGCCATTTCACCATGCTCCAGATGAAAACTGACATTACGCAGCACATCGCCTGCCCCAGGGTACCTCATACTGACATTATCGAACTTTAACATAGGTTTTTTAGTCTTTGACAAACAATGCATTTACAAAAGCATCTGCATCAAAATCCTGCAGATCATCAATACCTTCGCCTATTCCTATAAAACGAATTGGAATGTTGAACTGTTTGGCCAGAGCGAAAATAATCCCGCCTTTTGCCGTGCCATCGAGCTTGGTCAGAACCAAACCTGTCAACGCCACAGTTTCGTTAAACAGTTTGGTTTGTGACAAGGCATTTTGCCCGGTACCGGCATCCAATACCAGCAGCACTTCATGAGGCGCTGTTTCATCCAGCTTGCTGATAATCCGTTTTACTTTTTTCAACTCGTCCATCAAGTTGGATTTGGTATGCAAGCGTCCGGCCGTATCGGCAATCAACACATCGATGCCTTTTGCCTGTGCGGATTGCACACCGTCATAAATAACCGATGCCGAGTCGGCTCCGGTATGCTGGGCCACCACATGAATGTTATTGCGCTCGCCCCAGGTTTGCAATTGCTCGACAGCCGCCGCCCTGAACGTATCCCCGGCGGCCAGCATCACGCTATGGCCTTGCGCCTGAAGGCGTTTGGCCAGCTTGCCGATGGTTGTGGTTTTACCCGCTCCATTGACGCCGACGACCAGAATAACAAAAGGTTTATCCTGTTTGGGGATATGCAGGTTCTTGCTGCACGGCTGGAGCATGCTCAGCAGTTCCTGCTTTAAGGCGGCCGATAACGCCGCGCCGTCATTGAGCTGGTGCCGTTCGACACTTTCAGTCAAGCGTTTGATGATTGTCGTGGTCGCATCAACGCCTATATCAGCCATTAACAAACTGGCTTCAATTTCTTCCAGCAAATCCCGGTCAATTTCTTGTCGGCCCAGAGGAATATGCACCAACACCCCGCTAAGCCCGGAACGGGTACGCTTTAACTGGGTCTTAAGGCGCAGGTATAGCGACTCGGGTTCCGGTATCAGGTAAGCTTCTTCCGCTACAACTTCCGGTTGCTCTACTTCTGCGGTAGGCTTTAGCTCTTCAGCATAAGCCTGTCGACTGTAAAAACTGATCGCAATCAACGGCAACATCAGCAAGGCGGCAAACGCATTATGAGCGACAGCAGCCCATAAAGGCGCGCCGAGTTTAATGCCGATAATGCCTGAACCAATCTGTAACAACAGCAACACACTCAGCCATAAACCGGCTCTTCTTACCGGTTTTGGATGATGTGCCGAAGTTGCGTTCAACATCATCAGGGTGAGTACGATAAAACAAACCAGAGCGCCGACTCGATGCAGCCAGTTTGCGGCAACCTGTGCATCGAATGCGATGACGCCGGTGTAACCTGTGCTTAATCCGTTAAATAAATTCAGCGCAGTTTGATAATCGGCTTTAGGCCACCATGAGCCATTGCATTGGGGAAAACCTGAGCACGCTAAAGCCGCATAGTTAGCGCTGACCCAGCCACCCAAAACAATTTCTAAAAACAACAGCCCCATTGCAACTCGGGCAAACACCGCCAAACCATTGCTACGCACAGTTATGAGAAAAGCTTTTGGATTAACCCGCAAATACAGCCAGAACAGCAGCCAGAACGTCATCATGCCCAGCAACAAATGGCCGGTTACCACAATCGGCATCACATGTAATTTTACGGCCCACATACCTAAAGCCGCCTGCAATCCAACCAGAACCACCAAGCTCATTGCGCCCGTAATGACTGCCAATCGGTTTTGTTGTTCGCGCCACGATAGCAAGGCCAGCAACAAGACAGCCACACCTAAAGTTGCAGCCAGATAACGATGGCTCATTTCCTTCCAGGCTTTTGTAATATCGGGAGTCTGACCGGGAAATGCCTCCGCCGCCTGCGCCATAAAATCAGCATGATCGCTGACAATGGCCTGCCCATAGCATCCCGGCCAATCAGGACAGCCTAACCCTGCCCCTGATAGCCGAACATATGCACCTACTACGATAACTATTAAAGCTAAAACAACGCTAAAGAGAGTTATTTTTCTAAACATTTTATTTTCCACTATCCGATTTGTGAGATTCGCAAAAGATGCATAAGATCACTTTTTACGTTGTAAGGATCGAAACCCGGCTCATACTGCATCATTAAATTACCCAGAGGATCCATTAACAAAAGCATCCCGTCAGGAATATTGCCTTGCCTGATTGCTGCAATTTTTTTGGCGACGGCATCATTGGGCTTAACTCTTAATAAGGTCTGGTCATCTTCCCACCATTTGCTCGCGGCTTCCGGCGCTACATCTTTTAATACGATGACTATTCGACGCGTACGGGTCAATTCCTTATTTAACATCAACCGTAACTGTTTGGTTTTATGAATGGCTTCAATACACGATTCATTGCACTCTCCATTAGGAATGACGTTTACCAACAGCCAGTGCCCGGTAAGTTCAGACATATTATCAATTGAGAACTGGTCAAAACCGGTCAGGTCACCGCGTTCGGTTGTCAGTGGCGGTATTATTAATTGCCCATTATTGGTTTGCCCGCTTAACAGCTGCGGATTTTCTTTTAATCCCCACGCGATTAAAAATGGAATAACCGACATCCCAAAAATAGCCAGAATTAATAGATGATTTTTATTTTTTTGATTGCGCATCGTTCTTTTTAAAGCTATACCAAATAAACAGTATCGTTAGTGTCAATGCCAATGCAAACCACTGAATTGCATAGGCCGTATGTTGTTC
>CAZAUB010000199.1:0-2600 GCA_964488195.1 uncultured Methylobacter sp.
GGCAACGGCGCTTCCCAGCGGTCCAGATTGTAATAACGAATGACGGTGGCGTCTTCGTAAAGCAAGCGGTAACGTATCCGTTCATCCCACAGCCATACCGGGGCATTGAGCGTAACCGCAACGCCGTCCGCACGCTGTTCCGTTATCGAGCCAAGATCGTGACTCAGCGGCAGGCCGGGTTTGCTACCGATGCTGCATGCGGAAATCGTTACCAGCAACGTGATTGCTATCAAGCCGGGTGTTAATCGTTTCATTGCGCCTCCTTGAAACCCGGCTCGCCGGGTGCGGATAATAAATCAGTACCCAGCAAAAACGCTTGCGGATCGGTTTCCAGCGTCGCCGCCACACGGTCAAAGCGGCGTGCGGTGGCTTGCATTTGCAGCATCAGGGTGTTAGCTCTGGGCAAGGTGGTTTGCAACAGTTGCTGACCTACGGACGCGCCGGTTTGCATGAGTTCGCCGGATTGTTTGGAAAGCGTGGCCAATTCTTGGCGCATGTTTCCGCTCAGTTGCTTGAATTCACCGGCCAGGCTGCTCATCTCGGCCAGCGTGCGCCGCGCATCCGTCGTTAACATAGGCAGTTGGGCCAAGACTTTGTCGGCATGACCGGTGGCGGTATCGACATGGCTTAAAATAGCCGCCACATGTTGGATATTGTCTGCATCCAACAAACGGTTCAGCCTGAGCATGAGTTCATGGGTTTCATTGACAGTATCCTCGCCGGAAACCGACAAGCGGTCGATCAGCGAAGGCTTGATCGGAATACGGTTATCAAGTTGACTGCCGCCAGACAGCGGTTCGGGATTGCCGCCGCTGTCCTTGAGCGCTATGCGCGTCAATCCGGTCACCCCCTGTAGCTCCAAAGTCGCGTAAACGCCGCGGCTAAACCGCACTTTTTTATCCACCTCCATCGGCACGACGATCACGCCGGGGTCATTGGTATCAAAACGCACGGTGCTGACTTTGCCGACCTCGATACCGCGATAATAAACGGTGGAACCGGCCTTAAGCCCGGTCACCGAGTCGCGGGTCTCGGCCACGTAAGTTTGCGTTTGCTGCTGAACATCGCCGAGCCAGATGATAATGATGACAATGCCAGTGATTAACGTCGCCATAAAAATGCCTGTCATCAACGCATAGCTGTCTTTACCCATGACCATCCTCCTTGTGTTTGAATATCCGCTGCGCGCGGTTGTTATGAAAAAATTCCCTGGTGAATGGATGCTTGCAACTCAGTACCGTATCCAGCGAACCGAATGCAACCAATTGATGATCCGCCAGTACCGCTATCTGGGTACATAAGTCTCTTAAGATATCCAAATCATGCGTCACCATGACCACGGTAAAATTGAGCTCGTCATGAAGCTCACGCAGCAGCGTGACAAATCCCTCACTGGCAATCGGGTCGAGACCGGAGGTCGGTTCATCCAGCAGCAATATCTCAGGTTCAAGAATAAGAGCCCGGGCGAGCGCTGCCCGCTTAACCATGCCGCCGGATAATTCCGCCGGTTTCAGCATGGCATGTTGGGCGCTGAGTCCGACCATCGCCAATTTCATGCACACCATTTGGGCAACTAATGCCTCGTCATTGATGCCCAGTTCACGCAAAGGAAACGCGATATTGTCAAAAACGTTCAATGCACTGAACAGCGCGCCGTTCTGAAACAGCACCCCGGAATGATTGCGTTGCTGCTGACAATCCAGAGCACAGATATTGGTCAGCGCCTCACCTAACACAAACAGGCTGCCTTGACTGGGCGACTGCAAGCCCATGATCTCGCGTAACAAGGTGGTTTTACCGCTGCCCGATGCGCCCACCAGTCCCAGTATTTCACCGGTTTGCAGGCACAGATTGATATCCTTATGGATAAGGGTGTCGCCGAAGTACGTCCAAACGTGGTCAAGACGAATGGCGCAGGATTCTGTCCAGAATTCTGTCATGGAAACCCCACATTTCTAAACAGAATGGAAAACACCGTATTGACCAAAATAACCACGGTAATGGCTGCCACCACGGAATTAGTGGTTTCGTTACCCAGACTTTCGGTGTTGGGTTTAATGATAAAACCAAAGTGACAGGCGATCATTGCGATCATTGCGCCAAATACCGAACCCTTGGCAAGACTGATATAAAAATTAACGATGGGAACCGCCTTGGGCAAATGATCCAGAAACTGCTGGTAGCCAATATCCATCGTCAGCTGGGCTGAAACAATCCCGCCGATCAGGGCAACGGCATCGGTCCAGACAATCAGTAGCGGCATCGCGATAGCCAAGGCGATCACTTTCGGCAAAATCAAGCGCACCGAATGCGAGATACCCATGGCCGACAACGCGTCAAGTTCCTGGGTGACGCGCATAATGCCGATTTCAGCGGTCATGGCTGAACCGGAACGGCCCGCGATCAGAATGGCCGCCAACATGGGCCCCAATTCCCGGATAACACTGAGTCCGAGCAAATCGATAATATATATTTCCGCGCCAAACTTTTGTAATTGCAGTGCGGACAGGTAACTCATGGAAACGCCGACCAAAAAACCCACCAACGCGGTGATGCCCAAGGCCCGGACACCGGCTTGATAGACATTAAACGAAATTTCC
>CAZAUB010000199.1:2700-5442 GCA_964488195.1 uncultured Methylobacter sp.
CCCGCCGGTATTTTTTCACCCCAGCTTTGCCAGAGAATAAAAGCCGCGGCGCTATCAAGCAGGTCAACTTTGCTAATATCCCATTGAACATCCCTGGCAGCGGCATAATGCTTGATTGCCTTGCGCAAATCAGGCGCTGCCGCCAGATTGCGCAAATCCCAGGAACCCGTCAGCACGATAGCCTTGCTGCCGGATTCTCCCCGCACTTTCAGTAACGGCGGTACGCCTTTATTTATCGCCATATCAGTCATAAAACTTACTCGCCCTTAGCTACGGCAACTGTTGATTGAAATGAGTTTTCAATGTGTTCAGGTTCATGTTTCCTGTTAAGAACTTTCACTTCTAACAAAAGCACTCATTTAATAGTCGTTATCCGAGTAAAAAACTTACATACGTATTGATTTAACCGCCTCTTTAAAACGAGTTACGTTATTTTTTGAAAATCTTTTGTAAGGAATAAGGATTTGCCGGGACTAAATAACAGCTACTTCAAGATAGCTATAACTTAGTGAAAGGATAAAAAAATGAACCCAAATATCATAAAAGCAATACTCGGCGGCATCGTCGGAACCCTGATGATGTCATTAATGATGCGTTTTGCCGCTCCCATGATGATAGGACAACCGATGGACATAGCGGCTATGCTCGGCAACATGATGGGCGGTGTCTACGCACTAGGCATGGCGGCTCATATCATGCTCGGCGTTCTTGTTTTCCCGCTGATCTACACCATTCTTGTTTACCGCTTGCTGCCGGGAGGTCCTCTTATTAAAGGTCTGACCTGGGGCTTAATCCTGTGGCTGATTGCCGAAACCATGGTCATGCCGATGGCTGGCGCCGGGTTTTTCATGTCCGAAATCGGCGGCATGAAAGCAGTCATGGCAGCGTTAATGGGGCATCTGGTTTATGGCGGATTGCTCGGTGTTATTGCCGGCAGAGCTGACAGCTGTTGCAGCGCACACCGAAGCCTGGCTTAGGCTTATAACCCGTCTCGTTAACCACAAATCCGACACGACTCAACACCAGTGGCAGGCTAAGCCGAAGGGCATGAATGACCTGACTCAAACAAACTCTATATTAGGAGAAGAAAATGACTAACAAAAAATCACCACAAAATAACCAGGACAACGATATTGATCCCGATAAGTTTCGTGAAATGGTTGCCGAATGTGCTTATTGTAAAGCTGAAAAAAGAGGTTTTGCAGCTAACCATGAAATGGAAGACTGGCTTGAAGCCGAACTAGAGATAAGCAACCAATGCCATAACCGGTCTCAACAAGCTGAGTAAGGGTGATCAGGTTGCGCCAAGCTAACTCTGGATGTGCATAAAATACTATTTCGGTGTAGGTGCGGATTTACGTGTGCCCTGAGGGTATCCGCACCTACCGTTGTTCAGCTTACTTCATGCACATTGCTAAGCACTATAAAAAAATGAACCCAACTATTCTAAAAGCAATATTCAACCGAATCACTAAGGATAATAAACAATGGCATTAAAGCGGCAATCAAACTGGATTAGTTCTTTCATTATGACAATGGCTTTAATGGTTAATACAAGTGTGCAAGCCACTTCTGATTTTCAGACATGGGTTCCCATCAACATTAATGTAAAACTGACAACGCAATTACGCGGTTTTTTAGAACTCCAACCACGCATTGGCAATGACGCATCAAATCTTACCTCCATGATAGTTAGACCCGCCATTGGCTGGGCGGTTAATGACAAAGCGACGCTTTGGTTGGGTTATTTAATGCAGGCCGATTCTATCACGCCCGACTCGGACACCTACCTGATTGAAAATCGTGTATTTCAAGGATTTTCCTGGAAAGATACCGCTAATGACAAGCAATTTATCTGGGAATTTCGCAATAGGCTGGAAGAGCGTTTTTTACCGCGCAATTCCGATCCCAGCATCCGCTGGCGTACTCGAATTAGGGTGGAACAATTGCTGCCCGATCACTCGCCTTGGTCGATTATTGCTTCGGAAGAAATTTTCGTGAACCTTAACGACAATGCCCATAACGCCCAGTTGCAAGCCGGGGCACAGCAAAACCGGTTATATCTGGGGGTCGGTTATCGGTTTACACCTGAGGTTCAAGTCGAAACAGGTTATTTATACCAACACGTCTGGAGAAACGCCCCTTCGCCCGATCAAAATAATAATATCTGGATGACGAATCTTAATCTTAATTTCTAAAAGCTAAGCTGGGGCACATAGTCCGGCGGCTTTAGTGCTTACCTATCTTTAGATTCAGAGGACACATGACACAAATTAAACTAGGACCCGGCGACTGCGGAATCTTTGAGCGAGCTGTCGAACGGGAGTGGCTGATAACCAATGGCATTGGCGGCTTTGCTTCCAGCACTGTTTGCGAAACCAATACGCGCCGTTACCACGGCCTGCTCGTGGCCGCTTTCGAGCCCCCGGCAGTTAGAATCTTGCTGGTCGCTAAACTGGAGATTACCGTACGCTATCGCGGCCAGGAATACCCCTTATTCTGCAACGAGTTCGCCGATGGCACGGTAGCACCCCAGGGTTATATTTATCTGGAGTCCTTTCATCTCGATAACGGCCTGCCTGTCTGGCGCTATGCTGTTGCCGATGCCTTGATTGAAAAGCGCATCGTGATGAAACCGGGACAGAATACGACCTATGTCAACATACAGGTGCTACGCGCCAGTGATGAACTGATAGTGGACTTGACGCCGCTGTGTACTTACCGGGATTACCACAGCCATAG
>CAZAUB010000200.1:0-5413 GCA_964488195.1 uncultured Methylobacter sp.
ATGATGCGTAATGTCGCCAAGTATTACCACTTAGGTCAAGGCAAGAAAGCGGGCCATTACATCGGTAAAGATGATGTACGTTGTTATCGACCGCCGTTGGGCTATACCGCCACAGCCGAGTTGATCGAGGTTCACCCGCTTACAAACAAACAGCTTGCTCAGTCGGAATGGTGGATATTCTTAACCCCGGAAGACAGTTTATAAACAAGTCGGAAATGCTCCAACCTACTCATGAAACTGGCGTAAATAATTACTGTAAAGCGTCTATTTCTGTCGCTTATGCCCTGCATAATAGACGCAACTTAAATGGAGAATACTATGCGCAGTTTTAGATCACTCAGCAAGGGCAACGATGATGTCTCTGTCGACCCGATTGTCCGTTTATGGATATTGAGACTGCTAGTACCCTTAGAATGTCGTCGTCAACTCATTGGCAACAGTTCGTTTGATAACGAAGAGATCGCCCAGTTATTTGCTCTGCCGGGTTGTTCGACTTCATCCAGCCTGTTTGATGCAGCAAAGGCCCGTCAAAAGTTGTATCGCTGCCATCAAGCAGCAGAAAAGCAAGCCGCTAAATATTTGCTACCCACACTTTTAGCCAATAACATAAAGCAATTGGCTGATTTGGTCGGCCTGTCCGATGTCGAATGTCAGCTGCTCGGGTTCACTATACTCGTTACCAATAACCGCTGGCTTGATGAAGCGACAGTATGGTTGGGCCAAGAATTAAACTCACTCAAAGTCTATCATGTATTGTCGGTGCTGTTGGCTGTACCAGAAGCAGCTATTCGCGAGGCATTGGCATCCCGTTCTGTCTTGTCGCAGACTGCACTACTGGCGTTGGATAGAGATTATAATCATGGTCTTGGTCAAAAGCTGAAATTGCTTTCAACTTCATTTGCCGATCGGTTGATGACGGAAAGTGGTTCCCCGATTGACTGGCTACGCGACATGGTTGTGGAGAGTCCTGCACCCCATTTGACCTTAGATGATTACTCGCATGTCCAGGAGAGTTTAGAATTATTGCTGCCTTATCTGCAACAGGCCTTAAGTAACGGACAAAAAGGTGTCAATGTGTTTTTGTACGGCACACCCGGCACCGGAAAGACTCAGCTCACCCGATTAGTGGCACAGCATCTTGGTTGTCCACTTTATGAAGTCGCTAGCGAAGATGATGACGGCGAGCCTGTCGACGGCGAACAGCGTCTTTGTGCTTTTAGGGCTGCACAAGCATTTTTTCAGAAATCACCCCCGCTACTGCTGTTTGATGAACTGGAAGATGTGTTTAACGATAGCGATGGATTCTTTGGCAAAAAAAGTACGGCACAAACTCGGAAAGCTTGGATGAATCGGCTGTTGGAGGAAAATCAGGCTCCTACCTTTTGGCTAGGCAACAGCATTGACAGTATTGACCCAGCCTTTATACGCCGCTTTGACTGGGTGATTGAATTACCGGTACCCCCTAAGGCTAAGCGCGAACAGATTATCCGAGCAAGTTGCGGCACTTTGTTGACCGACACGGCAATAAAACGGTTGGCGTCCTGTGAGGAACTGGCACCCGCCGTGGTCACCCGTGCTGCGCAAGTGATCGGTTCGTTGAGTGGTCAGTTTCCTGCCGAACGCTTGTCGACAGCCTTACATCAGTTGATGGATAAAACACTTATGGCTCAAGGTCACCCGGGGCTTGATAGTGACAACGCGGTGCGATTGCCGGATTTTTATGATCCTGATCTGCTCAACTGTGATGCTGATTTAAAGCAAATAGCCGAAGGTATTCAACGACACGGCAGTGCACGTTTGTGTCTGTTTGGACCTCCCGGTACCGGCAAGAGCGCCTACTCACGTTGGCTAGCACAATATCTGGACAAACCGCTGTATGTCAAACGCGGGGCTGATTTGTTGAGTATGTGGGTGGGCGGTACCGAGAAGAATATTGCCCGGATTTTCCGAGAGGCCGAACAAGACAACGCGGTATTACTAATCGATGAAATCGATAGCTTTTTACAGGATCGCAACATCAGCCAACATTCCTGGGAAGTCACCGGCGTCAACGAAATGCTGACCCGCATGGAAACCTACAACGGTGTGTTTATCGCCTCGACCAATCGATTGGATGGACTTGATTCAGCCGCCTTGCGTCGCTTTGATCTGAAAGTGAAATTTGATGCACTAAAACCCCAGCAAGCTTGGAAGCTTTTGCAAAGCCATTGTCATGCGTTGGGCTTACCTGCGCCGGATCACTGCCTACAATCTGCGCTGCAAAAGCTCGATGACCTAACACCCGGTGACTTTGCCGTGCTGGAAAGACAGCATCGCTTTCGACCCATTACTGATGCCAATGCACTGATTGCCGCCCTACAAGCCGAATGTGCCTTAAAGACACCGCATCACCGACAACCGATTGGCTTTTAGGCTTTACCTAAGCACAGAAAAGTCAGATATAAACCCAACTAATTAAGGATACTCAATAAATGATTCCCGATACCCTGATTGAAAAACTACAAAAAGCCCAACATTTAGTCATTCTCACTGGCGCAGGTGTGTCCGCCGAATCCGGCATCCCCACCTTTCGCGATGCCTTAACCGGCCTATGGGAAAATTATGATGCTGAATCATTGACCAGTGAATTTGGCTTTCAGGCTGATCCTGCCTTAGTGTGGGGCTGGTATGAATGGCGGCGCAACCGGGTTTTACGTGCCCAGCCCAATCCAGCGCACCACACCATTGCTCAACTGGCCAAGCAGGTGCCCAAGCTCACCCTGATTACCCAAAACGTCGACGATCTGCATGAGCGCGCAGGCAGCAGCGATGTCTTACATTTGCATGGCAGCCTGCATCAACCGCGCTGTTTGATCTGTGAAGAGCCTTACGTTTTTCCAGACGAACCCTTGGCAGAAAACCCTACGGAGCGGGAAAGCCGCATTGATCCCCCACGCTGTCATCTCTGCGATAGTCCCATTCGTCCTGGCGTGGTGTGGTTTGGTGAAAACCTGCCTACCGAAGCCTGGGGATTGGCGCAGGAAGCCTGTCAGCACTGTGATCTGATGATGGTCATTGGTACATCAGGCGTAGTCTGGCCTGTTGCGAAGTTGCCGTATCTTGCCGATCAAGAGGGCATTAGCATTGTGCAAATCAATCCGGCGATAAACAGCCTAAATGCGGTAGCCGCATACAATTTGCATGGAAAAGCCGGTGAAATCTTACCGCAATTATACGCAGCGACATTCGGTGATGTCTGAATTTAGTGAGTGCCAATGCGTTAGGCTGCCACGAAAATTTCTACTGTAGCTATTCATAAGCGCCTCATTTTGTCGCATTGGTATTTTATATTGTCTGACATCAAGCGCATTTAAACCATTAACCCTGACCAAAGGAGTCGCCTCATGCCCATGTTGATTGAACACATTGACGCCATTGCCCGTAAAAAACAACGTGACGTGTTGTGTACCTGACTTTCCATCCAAAGAGTTCTGATGATGGCTCATGGGGCTTATCGTACGACTGGGAAAATGACCCGATGCGCGAGACAGTCTGCAACTGGCTCACGGAACATCATGTTAACTGGCAAATGTGTGGCTATGTTGCCGATGAAAACGGTATATGTGGCTACCATGGACAAATTTATCTGGAAGTACCCTTTGATGATAATGATCCGCTGTATGTGCTGGTACGTGATTATTTTGAGAATCCCGATGGCACTATGCGCTTTGAAACCGTCAGTTTTTGGTATTTGCCACTGGAAAAAGCCATGGAAAACGCTCACCACGATGAACCGGGCTTCTGGGAAAAATGGGCTGAAGATTTCTAATAAACAAGGATACTGACATGAAAACACGTTTCCCGAAAGTACGTTCACGCATCGAGAAGGCCTTTATCGCTTGGTACCGTGAGCATGAAAAAGCATGGCAAAGGCCTTTATTATTAGTGAGCAGAACCGATGGCTATCTATCGTTGACCCAGCCGGGATTGAGTCCTGCTGTGAAAATCTATCTTCATTCTTATGAGTTTGCCGTATATGCGGAATGGCAAGATCACTATTGGGAGGTGCTGATGGGTTATGACACAAGTATCGAACTTACAGACAAGGGTTATTTCGATAGATGCACGCTGCCTGACTATCGCATTGTTTACCCCACTCGGGAAAGCTTATGGCAGGCGGAAATGTTTGAGCCACTGATGAATTGGATCAATAACAAATTGTTATCGGCCAAATGGCTAGGTTTATACAAGCTAGATGAACCGGACGATAAGCTAGGTGCAACTTGGGCTGAGTTATTGACAGAACCAGATCTTGAGGCCTTTGTGTTGTTGCCGGTGTGGCTCGATTCCAGCGAAGACCGACAACCGGAAAGACTTCTGGTCAGCCAGTCCCCGACTCACAACTGAATATTTTACAAGGAAACATTACTATGCCAATTAAACGAGTACTCAACCAAGGACTTTTCCCCGTCAAAGTCTGGACAGATGAAATTGAAGAACGTGCCCAGCAGCAGCTCAGCAATATTGCCATGCTGCCGTTTATTCACAAACACGTTGCCGCGATGCCGGATGTGCATACCGGTATCGGCGCGACCATTGGCTCGGTCATCGCCTGCAACAAGGCCATTATTCCGGCAGCAGTAGGTGTCGACATTGGCTGCGGGATGATTGCCTGTCGCTTGTCATTAACGGCTAATGATCTGGATGAAAAACTGATCAAGAAGGTCTTTGATCAGATTAGCCGCGACGTGCCGGTAGGACGCGACCAGCACAAACAAGAGAGAGCCTTAGTTGATCGAGCTTTGCCCTTCGAGCAGCAACTGATGGCCATGACGGAAAAGCACCCCCAACTGCTGAAATCCTTTGGCAAATTTTCCAACTGGATCTGCCAGATGGGCACCTTGGGCGGCGGTAATCATTTTATCGAGCTGTGTCTGGATGAGGCGCAACGGGTGTGGATTATGCTGCATTCCGGCAGTCGCGGTATTGGCAATGGCATGGGCAATTACTTTATTGAACTGGCCCGTAAAGACATGGAACGCTGGTTTATCCATTTACCTGATCGTGATCTCGCCTACTTCCCTGAGGGTAGTGAACATTTCAATGATTACATTGAAGCAGTGGATTGGGCGCAGCGTTATGCCTTTACCAATCGCCAAGCCATGCTGGATTTAATTGTCGCGGCGTTACAACGCCATTTGCCGCCGTTTGAAATCACCACCGAAGCGGTCAACTGCCACCACAACTATGTGGCTCTTGAAAACCATTACGATGCCAATGTTTGGGTTACCCGCAAGGGTGCGATTCGTGCGCGGGAAGGTGATCTGGGCATTATCCCCGGCAGCATGGGAGCTAAATCCTTTATTGTGCGAGGCAAAGGGTAAGCGCACAACCGCACCATCTAATCAAGCCCCATAGAAACCGCTATCCTCTG
>CAZAUB010000201.1:0-2488 GCA_964488195.1 uncultured Methylobacter sp.
TAGATGACGAATTGGCGGAATTACCTCCTGATATGAGGGCTAAATTCAGCCATATTGCCTTTCTTATCGAAAGTGTCGGTTTGGAGCGTGTTGGAGAACCCCATGTAAAACATATTGAAGGTGTGTTGTAGGAAATTCGCATGATCGGCAGGGATGGTATTGCTCGTGCGCTCTACGTAACCGCAACTGGTAAACGAGTTGTAGTGGTACGAGTTTTTATAAAGAAAACCCAAAAAACACCGCGTCACGAAATTAAGTTGTCGTTAGAACGGGCAAGGGAGATTTTAAAATGACAAAAATTAGAGAATTGCACAAGCAATGGAGCAATGATCCAGGCTATAGGGAAGAGTATGAAAAGCTATCAACTGAATTTGAATTAGCAAGAGTTCTTATTGAAACAAGAACCAGTGCTGGATTAACCCAGGAGGAGCTTGCAAATCGTATGGAAACTACCCAATCAGCAATTGCGCGTATGGAAAGTGGTAGGCAGCTCCCTTCTGCCGGCACATTAAAGCGGTTTGCAATGGCTACAGGAACGCACTTAAAAATCACATTTAAGCGTAATCCATGTACTACTCCAACTCTATAGTTTCGACATCAATGGCATCGTACTGAGCATGTGTGCCAATGAACTTGATATAAACTGCGCCAAACCGAATAGCTTGTCAGCTCAGTTCACCGACAGAAACAGCAACAACGGATTATCAGGGGCAGCCTCGAAACCGAAGCGCAAGTAGTAACCAGCCGCCTGCTCATCAATAGCATCGACGAATAGACCGATCCCGCCTGCTTCAGTGTGGATTCGCCGCGCACGGGTTAAGGCATCGACTAGCAGCAACTCGCCGAGACCCTTGCCATGATATTGTTTATGGACGGCCAGACGCCCCAACCGCACACCCGGAATCCTGCGTGGCAGCTTCTTGCGCCTAGCTTCGGGCAGATGGCGGTTTTCGAGTTCGGCAAGCGTTAACGCATAATAACCGTAGATGTGATCCGGCATGCTCTCGTGGGTCGCTACGAAAGTCTTCGATAACCCCTTTTCCTGGTGCTGCCGTGCAACTCGCTGCAACCAGTCGTTAAGCTCCTGATCGCCAGAGTCGAATTCTTGCCGGTTATGGCTCCCAGTTAAAGAAACTATCTGCATCGTCTAGCTTGGACTTTTGGTAGCGCGTCATGGCCGCTTTTAGATTGGCATTGGGTTCTGACGGATTTTCTAACAGATCAAGCAGCCAATTCCAGTCTCGCGGAGATAGGCGGATGAGTTCCTCTCGCTCGATAACTGCTTGGGCTTCTTTCAGTGCCGATTGCACTAGAAATTGATTGACTGTGGCGCCTGTCAACTCGGCAGCGCGGCATAATGTTTCATAGACCTCATGAGGCACGCGAGCACCAATACGGTCTTGCTTGATAATGCTGGTTTCCATCATCACCTCCTACGTTGTATTGAACGCAAAGCATATCATTGTCGCCAATTTGACGCCATTTAATTTAATAAGTTAATGATGCTTTCCAGTTGCTCCAAAATGGTTTATTAGAATTGAGCTCGTGTTCTCTAATCCTGTGACATTTATAGAACACACGACTGCAAAATAAGCGCTAAGAATCTAGGGCAAAGAGTCGAAAAGCAAAATTCCAGCGCGGGACTTTGCGGCAATAGTCAATGTAAGACGCGCCAAACCGGCTGCGGAGGATCGGTTCCTCGTAAAAAACGACGAAGACATGGAACACAAGAGCAAACAAGGCTGTATAAATGAAAAGTCCACGGTCAGGGAATAACAAGCACTCACCCAGGAGAATGAGCAGTACGCCTTGGTACATAGGGTTGCGGATCCAGCGATACAGTCCGGTCACGACCAACCTCTTTGGCGGGTCGATGGGGGCGGGTGTCCCCAAGCCATCGACAGCAAAATCCCAGGCACAACGCAGGTAAATGGCCGTCCCGATGAGGATACATGCATAGGCGGGAACGGCTAGGGCTAAACTTGCTGCTTGCAAGTTGCCGCCTGAGCGGGAAAGTAACGAGTAGGGAAAGTACAGGGTTACTGCGCCGGGAACGAGTACGGTGAAAAGTATGACCTTGAAAACCAGAAGAAAACGCACGTATCGGCCTGTTGAGATTGGAATAGTGAACGACTTGGATTTAAAACGATTTTGTCATTCCCTTTATCCCAGTTCAAGTGTTTTTGAATATTGCCGGATTCTTGTGTAGAATCTAGGCTTTATTGAAGGGGTTTATTTACACATGTCAGATGACTTGATCAGCCAATTGAAAACCATGCTCATCGAAGGTTTACGCCTTGAAGATATTATGCCTGACGACATTTCCCCGGATGCGGCCCTGTTCAGCGGCGGCTTAGGTTTGGATTCCATCGACGCGCTGGAAATTGGCGTTATGCTGGATCGCCAATACGGCATCAAAATCACTTCCGGCGACGAACGTAACAACGAAATTTTTGTATCCCTGCGGTCGCTGGCGGAATTTGTCGCT
>CAZAUB010000201.1:2588-5365 GCA_964488195.1 uncultured Methylobacter sp.
CGCTTCCCTGACCTGGAAATCCCCCCCATACTGGAGACCTTCACTTTCATGGCAACACACGGCCACAAGGTATTTAAGGGTGAGCGACCATGAACCTAAAAACCGCAGTTAGTCCACAAAAAGCACGAAAGACACGAAAAAAAATCAGCCTGTTGTATTGCACAGCCACTCACCTTTTGATACCAGCCACAATTTGGCATCCCTTTAAATATTTTCGTGCTTTTCGTGTTTTTCGTGGAAAAAATAATTTTTCTAGAATGAAGCACTCCCTGTGCTTGCTGCTGGCATTATTGCCAATGACGACGCTTGGCGGCGAGATCGAGCTGCAAGCCTTGCTAGAACGCATCAGGCAAAGCGGGTCAGCCGAGTTCCGTTACGAGGAAATCCGCAAGCTGGAATTGGCCTCTTCACCTTGGCAAGGGCAGGGTTACATGCTGTCCGGCGCGAACGGCAGTTTGGTTAAGCAGCAACTGCAACCCACGCGGGTCATCATGGCCATCGCCGAAGGGCGAATGTATTACTGGGATCCCGAACTTAAGCAGCGTCACACCGCACCCCTAGGCCAGTCTGGGCAAGCGGCGGAGTTGATCACGGTGTTCATCGCCATTTTGCAAGGACATGCCGAGGAATTGAAGTCGAGCTATGACTTTGTCCCGGAACGGCATGGCAAGCGTTGGGTGTTGCGCTTGACGCCTAAGACCGAGCTCAGCAATGAAGACGCACCGACTATCGAAATCTCAGGGGACGAAGATGAGCATAAGCGGCAGGTTCTGATTCGCCAACCGGATGGCGAATCCACAGAATACCGCATGGTGAAGACTTCCGAAGGTCAGCAATTGGATAATTCCATCCAGCGCTTGCTGCTGGAAGCCATGGGAGATTAATAGGTGTCTTTCGTTTGGAGAAAGCGCTGGTTTTTACTTTTGTTCCCCTTATTGTTGGCGGCAACCGTTTGGCAAATTCGCATCGAAACCGACCTGAACGCCTTTTTTACCGCCAGCGACAACGAAGATTCAAAGCTTCTGTCCGGGCTGTTGCAATCGGGCGAACTGTCGCGACGCTATCTGCTGGTGGTGGAAAAAGCAAACGCTTCAAATGAGGCTAGCCATGTCGCCAGTCCATCGCAAAGTTCGGTTTCGCTGGACGCGTTCAGCGCCAAGCTGGTCTTGCAGTTGGCACGGCTCAAAGGCGTGGAGCAAGTGTGGCCTGCTAACGAGCCTCCCCGCGACTGGATCGATGCCGTCCGTTCTTACGCCCCCTATCATGCCCGTCTGTTCAGCCTGAACCCCATGGAAGACGGGCGCGGACTGTTCGACCCCGCCAGCTTGACCAGTCGGGCCGAGGGTCTCAAACAGGCTTTGCTCTCGCCCCAGGGCGGTTTCATCAAAGCCGTCGCCAAGCAGGATCCTTTACTGTTATCCCTGAACGGCTTCAAGAATTTGAAAGGTCAGTTCGAACGCCAAGCCGAGTTGGATAGCAGCGGCGGCGCGTTGATTTTGCAAAGCCGATACGCTGCCTTGGATTCGGATGCGCATTCGCGCCTACAAGCCGCCATCCGCGCAAGCTTCGATGGTCTTAACCAAACAGCAGGGGGCGCGTTCCGGCTGTCGATGGCCGGGGTGCCTGTTTTCAGCGTGGCAGCTCACGGCGAGATCAGTCAGGATGTCACCTTGGTTTCGGTGGTGTCCAGCGTGGCTGTGGCTGTGGTATTTTTGCTGCTGTTCCAATCTTTTTCCGCGCTGCATTGGGTCATGATGGTTCAAATCGCTTCCTTTGTCGTTGGCGCATTGGTGACGGCTTTGACCTTCGGCCCTGTCCATAGTTTGACCCTGGCCCTGGGGGGAAGCTTGATCGGCATCTGCACCGATTATCCTATCCATGTGATGGTGCATTGCGCAAAGCACCGCAACTCCCCGCTGGACGCTGCCCGGCTGCTATGGCCCAGTCTAGTCATGGGCGGTCTGACCACCGTCATCGGCTATGCGGCCTTGGGACTCACAGGGTTTCCAGGCTTCGAGCAAATCGCCATATTCGCCTTGGCCAGTATCGCAACCTCATTAGGGCTGACCCGCTGGGTGTTGCCCGCCTTGCTTGCCCACTCCTCCCTGCACGTCGCCCATTTACCTGGCATCGCCGCCTGGGTAGATTTCTGCGCTCGTCGCCGCAAGCTTTTACTGGGTTTGTTTGCTGTCTGCGTCATGCTGGCCGGACTGGCTTTGCCGCAGATTCGTTGGATGGACGACATGCAAAAACTGGCGCTGAATATGGATCAGTTAAAGCATCAGGACGAAACCGTCCGTAGCCATTTTGCCAGTATCGAACCGGGACGTTTTGTGTTGGTTCAGGCTGATGATTTGGAAACCGCGCTTAGACGCTCCGAGGCGGCCGAGCGCCGCTTGAAGCAGTTAAAGCTGACCGGGATCTTGAGTGAATATCACGGACTGTTTCCCTGGCTGGCTTCACAAGACTTGCAGGACGAAAACGCCAAAGTTTACGCACAGGCATTGACCCTGCAATTTCAGGATGCTTGGCGGGCAGCATTGGTCAAAGCAGAGCTTTCGGTGGACAAGCTTGGTACACTGCTTCCAGCTGCGGCTCAGTCGCTGGATCCTAAAACCGTGTTGGCTTCACCGGCACGCCATATCCTGGGTGGACAGATGATTGAGGGTCAAAAAGGTGTGGCCTTGACGCTCTGGCTGGGTGATCACGACCCCCAAAAATTGACCGAAGGTTTGGCGGGCTTGGAAGGAACACGTTACTTCAGCCAAAAAGACCAG
>CAZAUB010000202.1:0-5337 GCA_964488195.1 uncultured Methylobacter sp.
GTTTTTGTCGGCATCCACAGTTGTTTTATTTCCACCTGATTTGCAGAAAAATACTGCCCGGCAGACGTTGCCAAATCCGCCAGCTCTACTTTGGGCGAGTAAGTATTAAGGATTAAAAAAGCCCCCGGATTCATCAGCCCGTGCGCCGTTTCTATCAAGCCGGACAGGTGATGCTCCAGTTTCCATTTTTCGCCTTTGGCGCCTAAACCCCAGGCGGGTGGATCCATGATGATGCCGTCGTATTTATTGCCCCGCTTCAATTCGCGTTGGGCAAATTTTAACGCATCCTCATGCACCCATTTGATGTCGGATAGATTGCAACGCTCCCTGTTTTCGTTGGCCCAGGTGATCAGCTGTTTGACCGAATCCACATGCACCACTTCCGCCCCGTTGTCGCGGGCAACCAGCGATGCCGCACCAGTGTAGGCAAATAGGTTTAAGACTCTTTGCCCGGCACTAACCCGTTCCTTAATAAATCGCCAATTTGCCTGTTGCTCGGGAAACAGACCCACATGCTTGAATTGAGTCAGCTTCAAGCCTAAGCTTAAGTTTCCATAGGAAATAATCCATTGTTCGGGAGCATGCGGTTTGATGTTAAGCCAGCGACCTTGGGTTGAGGATTGTTCTTCAAATTCCCAATGCGCCATGTCTTGCCATTGAACAATGGGCCATCCCGGTTTGAAATTGGCTTGGATTTCCGGGCGTATGGTAATGATCTTTCCCCACCGTTCCAGTTTCTTGCCGTCGCCTGCATCAAGCAGCTCGTAATCGGGCCAGGGCGACCCGTATTCGCGTGGGATTTTTTCGTGTGCTATCGACATTTTTTTGCTACTGCTTGGTTAACCGTAATGGTAACCAATTGATTGAAAGCTTAAAAGGATTTTCCCTAATATCTTAATTGTATACCAAATTCATGCTGCCGATTTCGACTTCTGCATACCCTGCCCGCTTGCCTAAAATGCTAAAAACCGCAATTTCTCCACGAAAAGCACGAAACCTTTCAAAAGAGATACCAAATTATAGTCCGCCACCCAAATGGTGAATGACTGAGTTAACGCAACATGCCGATTTATTTCGTGTCTTTCGTGCTTTTCGTGGACGAAATGATTTTTCTAGGTTTATGCGGTTATTCGCGTAAAATTGACGCAACTTGCATATCACCAGCGCCCCCTATGCGTTTGCCCCCGCTCTTATTTGTATCGCTGATACCCCTGATCGCTCACGCCGAGCAACTTAATGTTACACCGTACCGACCCACAATCTCCAACCCGGCGGAATTGTCTGCATTGCGGCATCTGGAAGTTGAATTCGGCGCGCAATCGAATCAACCCGGCATGACGGTGGAGCGTAACAGCCTGCCTTTCTTGTTGAAATACCCGTTTTCCGATCAATGGGGGCTATTGGTTGGCGGCGAGGCGTGGATTAAATCGCGTAACCCGGATGAAACAATTTCCGGTTTCGGCAATACTTCCGTGCTGCTCAAGCACTATTACCCGATCAACCCAACGCTGGCTGTCGGTTTTGAGGCGGGAACGATCTTGCCGTCGGCGCACCCGTCACTGGGACAAGGGCGCACCGATTATTTGGCTAACTTGATTGTCAGTCAGGATATTTCCGACTTGCGGATTGATGTGAACGCAGGCGTGACTAGGCGGGGATTTAAAGAAGAGGATCTGGATCGATTCAGGTACAACTGGGCGGTAGCCGCATCACAGATGATTACTGAACGCTGGGGCGTTGCCGGGGAATTTTCCGGCGTTTTAGCCAAACAACAAAAACCGACCAGCCAATTTTTGGCGTCTTTAAATTATTTAATGACACCCCAGCTCATGCTGGATTTTGGCGGAACGGTAGGCATGACCACCCTAACCGATGATTATGGCGTTTTCGCTGGATTTTCCCTGCTGATTGCGCCTTAAGATAGCCTCTCTACACAGAGCATTAACTAGAATCTATTCATCGATTCATAGACAAGATTTAACAGCATCACTTGGTTGGTAAGCTCAAGCTCATGAAACGAAATCCCATGCGAGAACCTTGGCGGCGCGTCATTTTTCTTGCTGGGCAACTGTTGAATGCTGCGAATCGTCACGCCGGTATCTATATGCGCACTCTGATTGGTCGGCTTTATGGGAAACTCGAAAGAAATTAAAGCTTCTTCATTAAGCTCACCCAGTGCTCTATCGGCAATTATCGCGGCGCCTGTGACACTGATATCGGAAATAATACCGGCTCCAGCTACGCCATTGACTTGCACCGGTAAATTCACCTTGGCTCTGATGGCGCCGCGCAGTGCAATGGATTTAATATCCGAGGGAAAGCTGAGATGCATATAATAATGCGGGGCTCTGAAGATGGTTTTTACCCTACAAGTTAACGTAAAAACATCCACTCCTGCTAATATCCGCAGGGTAACCTGCTCCTCTACCCGAATTTGAACGGAAAGCCCATTCTCAATAGGTGTCTTTATTATCATGTACTCCCCATCCACGTAACCGATGAGTTCCGTATAATAAACGAGTTGGTTGGGGCCATGTTGAAACGCCATTTGTAAGCGTGTACCGACTTGCAGATTAATCTCTTTAAACGTGGTCATCCTGTTTTCACTCGAGTTCTAATTATTGTTATTTTTATATCGACTTTAATACAAGCCCAATTGCAGCTGCGCCACTTCCGACATCATTTCCCGCGACCAGGGCGGATCCAGCACCACTTCGACATTAACATGATCGACGCCGGGCAGTGCGCGGATACATTTTTCCACATCGCTCTGGATAACCGGCCCCATCCCGCAGCCTGGCGCGGTCAGGGTCATCATCACATGGACATCGTTCAGGCCTTCATCCGTCGGGGTTACTGTGCACTGATAAACCAGGCCGAGGTCGACTATATTAACCGGGATTTCCGGGTCGTAAACCGTTTTCATCACTTCCCAGCAGTTTTTTTCAACCGCCGCCGCATCGGTCGCCGATACCAGCGTATGCAGCGTATGCGGCTCCTTACCCAAGGCATCGGCATCGGTTCCGGCAATCCGCACCATGTGGCCGTGCTCGCTGACCACAGTATAGTTGTCGCCCAGCGCCTGATGGATGGTGACGATCTGACCTTTGCTTAAAGTCCCGGTATTGCCGTCAGGGATGGTGACAATATTGACATCTCGGGTTAAAACAACGTCTTCTCTTTCAGCCATAATAATTCAATTATAGATAGAAGGTTCTGGCATCGATAGCCTGGCCGGTGATGCCTATACTTTCTGAGCCGAATAAATACAGATAAATGGGAGCTAGTGATTTCATTGATGGCAATTTGCTTTTATCTTCCGCCGGATAGGCACGTTTTCTTAACGGGGAGTCTATCGGCCCCGGTATCAGAGTATTAACCCGGATTTTGCCGAAGGCTTCATGTTCTTCGGCCAGTATGTTTGCGAGGCCTTCCAGGGCTATTTTGGAAACACCGTATGCGCCGGCGTAAGCAGGCGCCTTTCTGGCGGAGGAATCGGACGTAAATACGATGGAAGCATGTTCGCTCTTTTGCAATACCGGCAATAAAACCCTGCACAGTAAAAAAGGCGCATTCAGGTTGACGTTTAAGGTATGCCCCCAGTCTTTGGTTTTGTGCGTAGCGACCGGCGAAAAGGCGCTGAACTCTACCGCTGAATGCAACAGACCTTGCAGAGAGCCGTATTCCTGATCAATCTTGTCGGCCAATTCCTGATACTCGTTTTCATTGGCACCGGCCAGATCGAACGGGTAAATGATCGGCTCGGGCGCTTTGATGGCCAAAATCGCATCGTAAACCGCTTCCAGTTTGGCGATATTTTTATCCAGCAAAATGATATGCGCGCCGTGCTTGGCCAAGGCCAAAGCAGCGGTGCTGCCTAAGCCCCCGCCCGCGCCGGTAATTAAGATGACTTGATTCGTTAGCGGCATGGCAATGCGTCTATCCAGGTTGATATTTGCTCGGGCGACTCGATTAACGCATCAGCGCCCCAGGTTTCCGGTGCATCGCCGGGGTTAATGTAGCCGTAAAGCGCGGCCAGCGTTTTCATTTGCGCATTTTTTCCGGCGGTAATGTCGTGCCGGGCATCGCCGATATAGACGCATTCTTTAGGATCAACATCCGCCTGTTTGCAGGCTGCCAGCATCGGTTCCGGGTGGGGTTTGGGGTTGGCGGTGGTGTCGCCGCTGACGATGCAGGCGGCGCGCCCGGTCAGCTTTAAGGCGTCCATCAGCGGGTTGGTGAAGCGTTCGCGCTTGTTGGTGACCACGCCCCATTTGAGTCCTTGCGCTTCTATCGCAGCCAGCGTGTCAGCCATGCCGGAGAAAAAAACCGTGTGTTCGGCAATATTGTCCTGATAATGGGTAAGCATGGCATCCAGAATGTCGGCTTTTAACCGATCGTCGATTGAGGGCTGGCTGGCGTTGATCATCGCCGCAGCGCCGTGCGATATAAACGGTTTGATGATTTCAGTTGCAACCGCTTCAAAGCCGTGAACATTTAGCGCCCGGTTCAGGCACGAAATCAAATCCGGCGCGGTATCGACCAGCGTGCCGTCCAGGTCGAATAATACGCAGGATAACTTGAAATCAGCAGTCATATTCAAGCGGGCGCTTAAAGGCAGCGATGTAATTGACATCAATGTCTTTGCCTAGGCTGAAATGTTTGCTGAACGGGTTGTATTCAATCCCTACCATGCCTTGCAATTCAAGACCTGCCGCACGCGCCGACTGGCACAGCTCCGAGGGCTTGATAAAAGTTTTAAAGTCATGGGTGCCTTTGGGCAACATTCGCAGGACGTATTCCGCCGCAAAAATAGCCAATAAATAGGCCTTGGGCTTGCGGTTCAGCGTCGAGAAAAACACCATGCCGCCGGGTTTGACCATTCTGGCGCAGGCGGAAATGATCGAACCGGGATCAGGCACATGTTCGAGCATTTCCATGCAGGTTACATGATCGAAGCTTTCCGGCTGTTGCTCGGCCAAGTCTTCGGCGCTGATTTTTTGATAATGCGCGGCCACGCCGGATTCAAGCCCGTGCAGATCGGCAATGTCGATCAGGTCTTCACTCAAATCAATGCCCAACGCATCTGCACCTTGTTTAGCCAGACCTTCAGTTAAAATGCCGCCGCCGCAGCCGACATCAACGATGCGTTTCCCGGCAAGATCCGCATAACGCCGGATAAACTGGAGGCGAAGCGGGTTAATATCGTGCAGGGTTTTGAATTCGCCCTGGGTATCCCACCAGCGTTCCGCCATCGAGCCGAATTTATGGATTTCATGCGGGTTTACATTGTCTGTTGCTGTCATCGTGCTAACCGTGATGTGAGGTTGATATAGT
>CAZAUB010000203.1:0-2969 GCA_964488195.1 uncultured Methylobacter sp.
CAGCTGGAGTGGATAAAGCTGGTTGCGGGCGGTTTATGTGTAGGGCTGATTTGCAGTGCGCTGTTATGCCAACGCTATGCGACTACGCAACTGGGTAAGTGGTTTTTGTGGTCCAATGTTTTATTGGTATTAAGCAGTTTTTATCTGTTTGTTCAGCAGTATTATTTCCTCGCGATTCTTGTACCAAGACTGGTGCATGACGCGACGGCTTATATTTTCTATGTGGTGCATGATTACAATAAACACCACCAGCAACCGCAGAATTTTATGTATCGCTATGCGGCGCGTTGCCATCTGCCTGTTTTTATCGTGTTGCCGATGTGTTCGTTTTTGCTGGCATATGTGTTGCAGTCCTACGGGGACAGCGCACTCAATGTGGTCACCGAGTTCTTTTTCGGCGTGGAGATTCGCAAAGCGATTACCGTGGGTTTGCTGGGTTATCTGGCGTTGATGCATTATTACACCGAGGCATTTACCTGGAAGCAGGGCTCGCCTTACCGGCGATTTATTGCGTTTTCGAAATAACAAAAAAGGATAGTGGTAATGCCTTACGATATTAGCGCAGTTACCGTCAGTTGCCTCTTGATACTGGCTTATTATTTTTATTTAGGCCGACGGACTCGGCGCACACCCGGTTCGAGTGTGCATACATTAAATGCCGGAATTCGAGAACGATGGGTGGGCATGATAATGAGTAGCGGCAAGATGGAAATCCTTGCCATTCAGACCTTGCGCAACTCGGTCATGGCCGCCAACTTTATGGCTACGACCGCTATATTGTTGATAATAGGAACCTTAAACATAAGCGAAAAAATAGGACAATGGGCGTTCGACTGGCATTTCTTAGCCTATACCTCACCCAGTGGTTTATGGCAGATAAAGCTGGGGTTATTGCTGTTGGATTTTTCTATTGCCTTTTACTGTTTTTCCATGGCAATACGCTTCTTCAATCATGTCGGTTATATGATTAATCTTCCAGACGATGCAACAGCTGACGGGGAGTTATATAAACAAACCTGCGCCTATTTAAACAGGGCCGGCAGTTATTATACGTTCGGGATCCGAACCTTCTTTTTCAGTTTGCCGGTCATATTGTGGTTTTTCGGCCCCCATTTTTTGGTTCTGGCGACGTTTGGTCTGATTATAGGGCTTGCAATGCTCGACAGAGCGCCTAGTTGATGTCAAGGTTTGAGGCGAAGTATGAAAGGTGCAAGGAGGTTTTTTCGCCTTTTGCCTTGCACCTTTCGCCTAAAAAATCATTCTTCCTTCATAAACTTCTTGGCATAACATTCCAAATGAGGAATATCGATGCGATAGCCTTTGAGCATCAAATGCCAGTACAGCCACGGAAAGCCTGTAGTTTTACCCCACCACCAGATAGCGCGGCTTTTCCTCGGGTCCAGAAAAGGGAAAGAAGGCGTAACCTTGCCGTCGTAAGAAAATTCAGCCAGCATTACTTTACCCAGCGAGGTGGTTAACGGGCAGGAGCCGTAACCGTCATAGCCTTCTCGTAGATCGGTGCTGTTTTTCAAGCTAAGAATATTGTCAACCACGACCGGCACTTGTTTGCGCACCGCTGCGGCGGTTTTGGCATTGGTTGTTGCAGCGACGTCGCCCAAACCGAAAATATTGCTGTATTTATTATGTTGCAGGGATTTGGGATTGACATCAACCCAGCCGGCTGCATTGGCTAGGGGACTTTTTTTAATGAAATCCGGTGCGCTTTGCGGCGGCGTGACATGAATCATGTCGAACGCTTTGCTGATGCGTTGCTTGTTGCCTTCGCTGTCGGTGGCTTCAAAAGTAGCAATTTTGGCCGGGCCGTCAATGGCAACCAGATTGTGGTTGAAACTGGTTTTAATGCCGTAATCGGCGACGACCTTGCTTAAGGCTTTGGCGAAAAACGGTACGCCGAACAGGACAGGGCCGGCATTTAAAAATTCAATAGTAAATTTGTCCAGTGTGCCTCTTTTACGGAAGCGATCTGCTGCCAGATACATGATTTTCTGCGGCGCGCCTGCGCATTTAATAGGCATCGGCGGTTGGGTAAACAGTGCCGTGCCTTCCTTAATATTTTGAATGCATTCCCAGGTGTATTCCACGGTCTCAGCGGAATAATTGCTGCATACATTATTTTTGTTCAGCGTTTCTTTCAAGCCTTCAATCTTGTCCCAATCCAGTTGCAGGCCGGGACAGACCACCAGATAGTCGTAACTGACGGTATCGCCGGAACGCAAGCTGACGCTGTTGTCATCCGGCTGAAAGGTTTCCGCGTAATCCTTGATCCAGGTGACGGTCGGGTGGATCAAGTCGGCTTCATTGCGGATGGTTTCTTTTAACGTATATGCGCCGCCGCCGACAATGGTGAAGCCCGGCTGGTAATAGTGGACTTCTGACGGTTCAACGATCGCAATGTCCATTGTGGCGTTTTGGCGGCGCATGGTGTTGGCGACGGAAACGCCAGCGGCTCCGCCCCCGATGATTAGCAAGGTATGGTGTTTGTTTGACATAAATTCCTCTCAGGCCTGTAGTTATTGGAATATTTCGGTACACGACAAAGAGTGTAAAACAACACACATTTTGTCATCTACTTATTTTTTCTATCAGCCGGATTATTGGCTTATTTTCCATGCTTCAAATCCACCGGCCATAGACAACACGTTAGTGTAACCCATCTGCTGCATGGTTTGCGCCGCCAATGCCGAGCGATTGCCCAAGCGACAGTAGATGAGCACCGCTTTCGACTTGTCGGCCAGTTCAGGCATGTTGCCGATTTTAAATTCCAGCATCCCGCGCGGCAGCAATAACGCCCCGTCAATGTGTCCGGCGGTGTATTCGCTTTCTTCGCGGGTATCGATCAGCACGATATGGCCTTGTGCCAGCAGTTGTTTCGATTTGGCGACATCGATTTCAGTAATGTGTTCTTTGGCAGCCATTACCAGCGCCGCGCCTGTTCCCGACAGGCTTGC
>CAZAUB010000203.1:2979-5315 GCA_964488195.1 uncultured Methylobacter sp.
GCTTGCGGCATACACACCATCCCTGGCGATATCTTCGGTTTTTGTCGTGGCGCGAATCGGCAGCGTTTCGTCCCTAAGCGCTACGGCATCCTGGCGCTCATTCTCATCCAGGCCGCAATAACGGTTGGCGGGCACTGCCTCGTCAATTAACCGGGGCTTGGGTAAATTCAGGTTGTTCATAATTTCGATAAACTGCTCGCGGGTCTTGCCTGCCAGACGAGGGTTAGTCGTGCGTTCCTGCATGATGCTGCTCACCCAGCGTTGTTGATAATCATGGCCCGGATAAACCAGTGTTTCATCCGGCAGGGTAAATAATCGCTGGGTAATACAATCATAAAGCGCACCGGCATCGCCGCCTTGGAAATCGGTGCGTCCGCAACCCCCGATCAATAAAGAATCGCCGGTAAACAGTCGGTCGCGCCATAAAAAAGAAATACTGCCGCGAGTGTGTCCCGGCGTGGCAATCACCCTGATTTGTTCGTTAGCAGCGAATTTGAAAATATCGCCGTCCTGAATTTGAATGTCGGCCGACTCGGCCCCGCACAGCTGGCTCACTCCGGTTTGGGCTCCCAAGCGTTGGCGCAGCAGGCCGCTGGCGGTGATGTGGTCGGCATGAACATGCGTTTCCAGTGAATATTTCAGTTGCAGGCCGTGTGCTGCCAGCAGCTCAATATATTCATCGATATGGGTGTTGACCGGATCTATGAGGATGGCGTCCTTACTGATCGGATCGGCAATTAGATAAGTGTAAGTCCAGGTTTCATGGTCGAATAATTGTTTGAACAGCATGATGTTTCTCCGGTTGGGTTATGGGATAAGTATAAGTTAGGGCAACACCTGTGCCAAAAGTTTGAGACAAAGGGCGAAGGGCTAATGGCTAAGAGGTCGCGCACCTTTCGCCTTTTGCCTTGCGCCTTTCGCCTGTTTCATATATTGTTTCAGTGAAACATTTATTCGATTCAATGAGACATTAGTGAAACAAATTAATAAATTCTTATCAGATTGGATGGCAAACCAGCAGTTACAACCGTTGTTTTTAAAACTGCTGGCTCTTTGCGATGTTGCAGGCCTGTATATTGTTGACCGGGATCAACAGATTGTTCACTGGAGTCGGGGCGCGGAGCAGTTAACCGGATTGAAAGCCGGGGACATCACAGGCAAACCCTGTTTGCAAGAATACGCCATTACCGATGGCGGCGACCATAAAAAACAACTTATAAAATCATTTCAGACTGATAACCATAAAATTGAGCTGAACAAGATTACCCAGATTTTGTATGACCAAGAGGACGTTTTTGCCGGTGGTTTGGGTTTGCTGCTTCCGGCTTCGGAACAGTCGGCAAACACGGTTTTGCCGAAGGTCTCAAGCGAGGCTGCTGTACCTGAGCCTGGAAAGCAAAGTTTTCAAGGTCTGTTAAGCCGCTCACCGGCCATGCAGGCGGTTTTTCAGATTATTCAAAATGCCGCAGAAACGGAAGCTACGGTATTGGTAAGAGGCGAGAGCGGTTCCGGCAAGGAACTGGTTGCCAAGGCAATTCACGATCTGAGCGCCCGCCGCAACGCGCCTTTTCTGGCGATCAATTGCGCGGCCTTGTCCAGCAGTCTATTGGACAGCGAGTTGTTCGGTCATGTGCGCGGTGCGTTTACCGGTGCGGTCAAGGATCATAGCGGCTTGTTCCAGCGCGCGCACGGCGGAACCCTGTTTTTGGATGAAGTGGCCGAACTGCCGCTGGAATTGCAGGCCAAGCTGCTTCGGGTCATACAGGAAAGAAACTTTATCCCGGTAGGCGGCGACCGTTCGATTGATGTCGATGTACGCATCGTCGCCGCAACCCATCGTTCGTTGCGGGAGGAAGTCAAAATGGGGCGATTCCGTGAAGACCTGATGTATCGGCTCAGGGTCGTGCCCATTTTTATTCCGCCGTTACGAGATCGCCGGGAAGATATAGGCTTGTTGATCTGGCATTTTATCCAGTTGCATAATGCGGACAATTTCAGGAAAATTGAAAAAATCGATCCGCAGGCTATGCGCGCTTTGCTGGACTATGCGTGGCCGGGCAATATCCGGGAGCTGCATAATGTCGTGGAATATGCTTTTGCGGTAGGCAGAGGGACGACGTTACGCTGGTCTGAATTGCCGCCTGAGTTTAGGGAGCCGCGCACCGTTGAGCCGCAAACTGTGCAAAACACGCCGTTGTCGGCGGCCGAGGAATCCGCTGCAATCCGTCAGGCGCTGGAGCAGAGCAATGGCAAGGTTACCCAAGCCGCTCGTACACTGGGCATGAGCAGGGCTACGTTCTGGCGTAAGCGTAAGATTTATGGGGTTTAAATAGTCT
>CAZAUB010000204.1:0-5293 GCA_964488195.1 uncultured Methylobacter sp.
GTCCGAACTGGACAAGCTGAGTAATTTCTTGCGTCGAATTGATTCGCCCAGCCTTATGCATATTCAAGTCGAAGGTCATACTGATTCGAAAGGCTCGGCAAAGTACAACAAGAAATTATCACACAGACGAGCCAGAGCCGTTCGCGACTATCTTATTCAACACGGAATTCAATCATCAAAAATCTCACACAAGGGTTTTGGCGAAGAATTCCCGTTAGAGGCTAACGACACTGAAGAGCATCGCTCTAAAAATCGTCGCACTGAAATAATTCCGCTGACAGGCAACTGAAATGAGAGACATACCTAATTACCTTGACGACCCGCAACAAGTTCTGTTTTGGGAACTCGACGAATTCATCTTGCTCGCTATCATGTTTGGTATTGGCATCATGGTGAATTATCTCGGCGTATTGCTGGTGATTGGACTGATTGGCATAAAGTTCTACCGCAAGATCAAAGACAGACAAGCCAATGGATTCCTGTTGCACATACTGTATTGGCATGCAGGGCTTGGCTCATCAGAAGTACCGCCGACATCAAGACCACTTGCATTCATTCGCCGATTCTTTTAGGACACAACATGGATTACAAAAAATTTGCCTCGACTTGGCTTAGCCTGCAGGCATCGAATCGATTCTTGAAGTCTGTTTGCATTTTCCTGATGGCGCTGAATTTGTTGTCACTGATTGGCTGGCTGAAAAAGGATACCGTAGTGATTTTAATTCCGCCCGGCCTGTCAGAAAAATCAGAGATTGCCAAAAACAAGGCGTCAGAGGGCTACAAAAAAGCCTGGGGGATGTACACAGCGACGCTGATCGGTAACGTCACACCGGAAAACGCTGACTTTGTTCTGGAGTCGTTTAGCGGCATGGTGACCGGCGAAATCAGATCCATTGTCACCGAACAAATTACTCAAGAACTCGATACGCTGAAACAGGAAAAAGTGTCTTCAACGTTTGAAATTGTCCGTGTGACCTACGAACCAGAGACAGACAAGGTCTTTGTAACGGGACGTAACCGCATGACTGGCGCAGGGGGTAAATCAACGCCAACCGAGCAAACCTTCGAGTTCAAGATCGACGTTAAGCAATACTCGCCAAGCATCACGCAAATGGCCTCTTATGAAGGTATGCCCAGATTACTAAGCGTTCTGCAGAAAGAAGAAACGAAACAGAAAGCTGAAGAAGAACGTCAAAAACTGATCAAAAAATAGGAGTCAACTATGCGAGTAAAAATATTGCTTATTTCAATAGCCTGGGCATCAACAGCCTTGGCTAACGAACTTCCACCAGAACTTCCGTTTCAGGCCGTTGATAGTGGGTTAGCGCCTTATCAGGAAGGCATTGCCGTGGATCCAGGTGTAAGTGTCGGTAATCAAAACACTAATATCAATCCGAATCAAATAAGTGAACCGCTGGTTAACGGAACCATTGAAATACAAGATCAAAATCACCCATCCGCAGAGCAAGCTACGCCAGTGGAACCTGCTCAAACCCCAGAGCGCACTCCAAAACCAAAGAAAAGACCCAAAATTCTTGATAAAGCACCTGAACCAAAAAAAGCGTCGGCTAAAGACTCGGCTAAAGACAAGAAAATCGATATTGGTCTCCAGTCAGGCATCACCATCAAAGCTCAGCCCGGTAGAACGGAAAGCGTTGTTATCGCCAAAGGCAAGCTTAATCGTATTGTTACACCGTATGCCGACCCGAAGGTACTGACTGTTGACAACGTAGAAACCAAGATAGAGGGTTCGGCGGTTTATATCGCCACCGATTCCGAAACGCCGGTGAGTCTGTTTATTTCCGACACGGAAACAGAGAATACGACATCGCTTCAGTTAACGCCTCAAGAACGGTTGATGCCGGTAGAAATCAAAATTGAGCAGGATCCGAGCAAAGCGTCACCCACTGAGGCGGCATCATCGAGAACAGATAGGTTTTTTCGTCAAGACTCACCGTATGTTACGGAAATAAAAGCCATCATGCAAAACCTGGGTAAACAACAAATACCCCAAGGATTTACCCTGGAAGAAGTGACTAACGAGCTTCGCTCGGCAGGCGTGTGCCACGCGGCTAATTTAACCTTTACGCCCGGCCAGTTGCTTTCGGGACACGACTCCCGGATCGTCATCGTGATCGCGCAAAACAATGGATCGGCAGTCAGTGTTTTTGAAGAAGCCTATTGCGCGGGTGAAAACATTATGGCCGTTGCCGCGTGGCCTAAGGTACGTCTGGAATCGGGTGAAAAAACCGAAGTATTTATTCTGATGCGCTTGCCGGAAGGAAAAAGCGGTGAAGAAGTAAGACCCGCATTACTGTAAACAGCCAGGAGTTCAATGTGATCGATCTTGAAAAGAAAACACCCAAAGAAAAATTAGTAAAATGGTATGAAACACTTGATCCCTCAAAGCGCAAACAACTAACACTCACTGGCGGCGGTGCGGCCCTATTTGTCGCGGCCGCGATCCTTATAACCGCTACGTCTGATGATAAGTCAAAAAGTTTCATACAAAAACCCAGAAAGGTTGAGTACACGCTATTCAACGGCAAAAGCCCCAGGGATGTCTCAATAGATGCAATGGCTGGAAAAATTAAAAAGTTAACCGAAGACTTTTCAAATATCCGTATGACATTCCAGCGGCAGGATCAAAAGATTCAGGAAGCCTCTGAGTTGATCAAAACGCGATCGGACGAACTGAATAAACGCACTGAAAAATTGACTCAACAAACGACCGAGCTTTACCAAAAACTCGAAGTCGCGCAGGACGTGCTGAAAAACCAAATACCTCTGCCCGAAGTGCCCTTGGACAACAAATCAACTGGCAAGAGGAAAGCAAATGCCAAATATGAACCCGGACAGCCAGAGCTATTAGGCCAGCAGCCGCCCACACTTGCTGAGAACGAAGTGGCGCCTGCCGAAACAGGCCCTAAAATTCGTGTAGTAACCCGTTCAGGGGAAGGTGGTAAAACAACCAAAGATACCAATAACAAGGATGGAACCCGAAAGACCGGCGACAAAAAAATAACCGAATTCGTTAATATCAAAAAAGCATCCAACAATACGGGTATGCCGGATATGTTCTTGCCTGCCGGCAGTATTTTGAGCGGGACACTGGTAACCGGATTAGATGCACCCACGTCAAACCAATCCAAACAGGATCCTTTCCCTGCGATGTTGCGCGTGAAGCACGAAGCCATTTTGCCGAACCGCTACCGGATGGATATACGCGAGTGTTTCCTGATAGCCAGTGGTTACGGTGATCTGAGTGCAGAGCGGGCGTACATGAGAGCAGAACGCATCTCATGCGTGAAGAAAGACGGTGCAGTTATTGAAGCATCAATAGATGCTTATTCGGTTGGAGAAGACGGTAAAGCCGGCATTCGCGGTCGTCTTGTCAGTAAAAACGGCCAAATTATCGGCAATGCATTGTTATCGGGTTTCGTATCCGGCATTACCCATGCGTTTGCGCCACAGAAAGTGCAATCCATAAGAACAAACGTAGTCCCAGGCGAGCCTCAAGCTTTCCAGTATCCGTCTCCGGAAATGCTGGCGGGTCAGGCAGTCATGGGGGGTATCAGAGGCGCAGCCGAGCAAATTGCCGATTACTACCTGGAAATGGCCAAAAACATCTTCCCGATTATCGAAATCGATGCCGGACGGAAAGTTGATTTCATCATGATTCGCGGCATGTCGCTCAATCCTAAATCCAAATCGAATCAAGGGACTGATTCCCAAGGTGGCGCACGAACTATGAACAACAACTATAGCGGTAATATGAGGAACGACAACATGATGAACAGCAACATAATGAGCGGCAACGGTGTTCAGCGAGGCGGAATGGCAGGTTTTGGCGATAGGTACGTAGGTGGTTCGCGTGGAGCTTATAGCGGTTATGGACGTTAATTTTAGGAGAACAGTGTGATAAAAAAATTAGGTGTCGTCATAGTATTGATGGGAATCGCCGGTCAATCACAAGCCGTCGACTCTGAACCGGCGGCTCAATCAACAAAACCAAGGACTGACGGTGAAATGACAGCAGAAGTCAAAGACATTATGCGCAGTGTTGACGAGGTAAAAAGATTGCCCGTGACAGGTCTGTCAATGATCAAGGCCGGCGATAAGACCTTCTTGATATCGGATAACGGTCATTTTGTAGTGGCCGGCAACTTTAAGCTGGTCGATATGTGGCAAGGCAAAATTATTGGTTCGGTGGGCGATACCAAAGGTATTGATAAAGTGGATTTACGAAAAATCGGTTTAAACCCTGATGAGCTTTCGACATTTTCAATCGGTACCGGCAAAAAGGAAGTGGTGATTTTTGTCGATCCGCAATGCAATTATTGTCATGATTTAATCGGACAGCTTGAGCCACTGGGTAAAGAGTATGTGTTTAAGCTGGTTCTGATACCGGTATTGGGCAAAGAGTCGGCTGAAATCAGCAAAAAATTGATCTGCAACAAAGATAAAGCCCAGTCGTTAAAAGCGCTGATAGCGAAAGATTATTCGAAGTTGCCCGCCCTGATACGTCAAGAGGGCACCTGTGACCTAAAGCCCTTACAGAAGGCAGTGGTTGCAACCAAACTCCTTGATATTCAGGGCGTGCCATTCATCTTCCTGCCATCTCATAACACGTTTAGAGGCGGGGCTAAATCATTCAAAACCTTACTGGAGAAAGACCTTGAAGACGAAATTAATGGTAGGTAAGCGCTTTTTGAAGCTAACAACCATTGCTATAGCCGGTATTTTGCAGGGTTGTTCCTTCATGGGCATTGGTAAAGGTGATTTCTCATGTCCTGGCGGAGTTGACGGCGTCCGCTGCATGTCGGCGCGGCAAGTTTACCAGGCTACCGAATCATCGGACACTGTGAAGACGGTATCGGAAGACGACAAATCCGATGATAAAAAAAACCAGACCATCAACCCTGGACAAGCACATACAAGCCAGGTTGCGGTACCCAGTATCGAGCAGCCGATTCCTATTAGGACGCAGGCCAAAGTGATGCGGATATGGATGGCACCCTGGGAGGATGAAGAGGGCGATTTGCATGCCGACGGCTACCTATATACGGAAATTGAAAATCGCCGGTGGAATTTGGGTGATCGATTTAAGTCGCCCGCCGCCGCAATTTCTCCGCTTTCGGTTACTACCCCATCGAAAGGCGCAAAATAAACCAAGCCCCTCTCGAATCGTGTTGATATTTGAGGGCCGAATGGTAGAAAGCCCTTATTTTATATAGGCAAGGGCTTTTTTACATGGCATAAACAATTTCGTCGGCAGCATCTACCAAGGCCC
>CAZAUB010000205.1:0-1342 GCA_964488195.1 uncultured Methylobacter sp.
GTCAGCCTTGCGTAGTCGTGGTGGATTGCCTACGGCGAATCCACCTTACAGCGTTCCGGCACCGGCCCAAAAGCTGGCGGCCCCGATTATCTGCGCCGTTTCGCCATCGAACAGACCGTCACAACAAACACTGCCGCCATAGGCGGCAATGCCGGTTTGCTCGCTCAGGATTTACGATAATTTAAGGAGATGGTCTCGGACCTGTCGTTTGAGGTGGTGCAGGCATATCCGGAGGTGGGGGCGGATTCCATTCCTGCTGAGTGTCGTACATTAATTCCCCCGGTACAGGAACTCGATGATCCTTGCTGTACATGCATTGGATGTAGACGATGTCATAATTTTGTTGGGCTTCATCTTTGGAATCGGCCTCCTGTTGCGATGTCGTAACCTGTGTATGGGTAAGTTGCCTGCACAGCAGGTCGTCATTATGGAACTGATCAAAGTTTTTACCTGCGCCCGGCAGTACCAAAACACTGGGACCGCTCGGCATCGTTGAGCAAGCGCTGAGTAAGAAAACAGAAATCAGGATTGTCAGAATCTGTAACATTTGGCACACCTCCGTTAAGGAACAACATTCCGCCAGATAGCTGAACACCCCCTGACATAGGGATAGTAGCCGGGAGGATTGGTGCAGTAATACCAATAGCCGGGCTGCTGTTCTATGGGCTGAGGTTCAATTCTCTGCCATCCTGCCGAACATTCTTGCACATAGGGATAGTAACCGGCAGGACTTGAGCAATAGTCCCAGCTGTTCGGCCCGAGTGATTGGATATTGAGTACAGTCCCTTGATCTATATAAGTTGGCGGGGTAGAGGGCATTATGATGGTCGGTGAAGAATAATAGGGTTGAAAGGAATAGTAAGGCCAGTAATAGAATTCCGGCCAGAAATAGGGGGTTTTATAAAAAAACCAACCCTGCCATGGTCATGCTGACGGGATCCTCCAAAATGTTCGACTCCACCATGACCTTTTCTGAGCGCGCCTCCATGGACATCGCCAAAATTGCTTCCCCGGCCGCCGCTAAAACCGCTTCTATGCTTACCATCAAGACCGCCTCCGTGGCTGCCACTAAAAGTACGTCCATGTACACCACCAAAACCGTCCCCGCGGGCGCCACCCATGCGGCCTTCGTGTCCACCGCCATCACGGGCCATGGAGCCTTCGCTAGTTAACAACGCAATAAGGAGCATCAGCACAATAGATAATCTTCCGGGCATCATTGTCATTTCCTCATTTACCGAAATGGACTAAAGCGAGCTGGAGTTGACTTTAACATGGCTGTTGTCCTGACTGGATGAGCTTGGCGCATAATTTCGGCTTCAACGCCACCCACGTCCTCGCC
>CAZAUB010000205.1:1442-5264 GCA_964488195.1 uncultured Methylobacter sp.
CCATGACCTCCCCATCCATGACCCCTCCAGCCATGACCCCTCCAGCCCCCGCCGTAGAAGCGTGGCCTAAACCCGTAATGGCCGTAAAATCCATAACCATATCCGCCGTAGGGGGCATAATTGAAAGAAATGCCGACATTGTCGTACGGCGTAGCATAAACGGCACAACCATTCAGAGTGAACATGATCCCTGCAAGGGCGATTGCTAACACTAAGCGTTTCATTGTTGGCTCTCCTCAGTCAGTTGGGTATCCTGTCTCCCGAAAATACAGTTGGACTTGTTGCGCAGTGTTTATTTTCTAAGTGTCAACCACGGTTCAATCCGGGAAGAAAAATTTAACAAGCCAAAGTAGAACCCTGCTTGTGGCACCCTATACGCAGAACGAATCAATGGAAAAATCGATTTTATTATTCCACAATAAAACAGCGTTATCAATACGTATAGCTACGAGCTTTATTGCATTAACCACATGGCATACCTCTTGGCTGTCAACATGAATCAACTATCCGGTCTTCTTTGTCAAAGGCCCGATAGGGATATTTACAGACACTTTTCAACTTCATGGATGTGCTACATATCAATGGATGCTTTCATCCAATAGGCATTTCTACGGAGTGTACAAATGATTGGTCTCCTCTAGCCCTGTCGGGCAACTTCTTTTCGTTGCCCGACATTTTGGCTTGGAGCATAGGAATGTCGGGCATAAATAGCATGCCCGACCTATGGGACTAAATACAGCTTGGAAACGTCGGTACAACAATCAACTCTATGCGCTCCGTGTATGGCGGGTTGCTGGCGCGAAACTGCCTTACGGGCTTAAAAGCCTACTGACAGTCAACGAGTTCTATCTGCGTTGACCCCATTACCGTGATACTCTTTATGTCTGAATTTGACCCTAACACAGTCACTCCCTCTGTGGCGGATGCCAGGTGGGCTTTGCAATGAGCCCTTATGGTCAGGCTTCCCATTACATTGGTATTGCTCCGGAAGCAATACCAACCATTAGGATTCAGAAGTTCAATAGTTGTTCCGCCCATGACGTTGACTCCAGGATTAACCAGTACCAAAGACGGCGAGTTGGTAAATTCTGAATCGGTAGGGTTTTGTCCAATACCGAAGACTTTGACCGATGTCGCGAGAGTCTTGTATTTGGGGTTACTTCCGAAGGGATGTTTGCCCCAAGCCTTAAGGCAGCTTGAAATAGAATCATCAACCTCTGTAGCAAACGTCGGCACACTGAATAGCATTGCCATGCCTAAGATGATAAAAGTCATTATTTTTTTCACATTATTCATTTCGTTCTCCATTGTTTTTCATTAAAGAAGGCATTGAGTTTGATTGGCGGTTTCGCGTAGCAAACTGCCAATCACCAAAAGTAGGCGCTTTAGGCGACGCACAACGCCGATTACAGTCAGCCGGAGCTGCGGCGGATTGCCTCTAGCGGCGAATCCACAAATAGCCGCCTTATGGCGTTTTGATGTCCATCGCGTAGCGTCCGCAGGAACGAAGGGTTGGGTGCCTTGATCAACTGTGGCTCGCTTCGGCATGCAACTTCAATCCAAGCGCCCCGACAACTTTGAGAATAGTGTCGAAGCTAGGGCTTCGTTCGCCGGAAAGCGCCTTGTAGAGACTTTCGCGGGACAACCCGGCATCTCGTGCGACTTGTGACATGCCCTTGGCTCGAGCAATATCGCCAAGAGCCTTGGAAATGAATGTTGCATCCCCATTGGCTTCTTCAAAGCAGGCTTCAAGATAAGCAGCCATTTCTTCAGGGGTTCTGAGATGTTCGGCAACGTCGTAGCGAGTGGTGATGGTCTTACTCATGATGGTTACTCCGATAGATTACGTGCGAGGCGCAAAGCAGCATTGATGTCCTTGGCTTGAGTGTTCTTATCTCCACCGGCCAGCAGAATAATCAGTTTTTGCCCGCGCTTCTTGAAATACACCCGGTAACCGGGACCATAATTGATTCGCAACTCCGAAACACCTTCACCAACCGGCTCGACATCTCCAGGGTTTCCAGCCGCAAGCCGTTCGATCCTTGCTTGGACGCGCGCTCTCGCTTGAAAGTCGTTCAGGTTGTCGAGCCATTGAGCGAAGATGTCGGTTTTGCGAATTTCAATCATAAAATAACTGTAGCCTATTGGCTACATGCTGTCAATACCATACGTGCTGTCATGAGGTGGACGATGTAAAGCTACCCGCGCCTTACAGTGTTCGAAATCGGAGCGACCTTTCAGCCTTGGGGCTGGGCCACCCAAAGCCTTTGGCTTTGATTGCTTAACGTGAAACTCAGCGGCGTAGCGTTAGCGGAGTCCGCTGGAGTGTTTTGTTAGGCGAGTTGAAGCCTCTGCCACTTCCAGCAAATATCGAAGCGCTTTATTCACAGCTTCGTCATTTGGAAAAGCCTGTGCAATATCGGGCTCAAGAAGTACGACATTGGTTTCTTCCTTGATTCGATTTGCATACTTACCACGTACGATCTCGCCAAAATCAGACCTCTTATACTCTGGCCGGAGTTCGTCTGTTATTTCTGATTTAACATTCTTCATAAATTTGCCTCTCAACAGTTGTTGCTAGTCGTGCCGATATGATGCGAATCGCATTTCCCCTGTCCGTATGTGATACTGCAAGCAAGTTCGTAGTTCGTAGGGCGGTTTCGCGACAGCAAACCGCCAAAAACGCACAACGCCGATTACAGCCAGCCGAAGTTGCGGCGGATTGCCTAGCGGCGAATCCACCCTACAAATACCCGCCTTACGCGGGTTTAAAGTGTTGGTCAATTTTTTAAAAAAATGCCGAGGGGGCAACCATAGGGCAAGCTGGCATTTTGAATTCTTTCATAGTCTCGACAGCAAACCGCCAAAAACGCACAACGCCGATTACAGCCAGCCGAAGTTGCGGCGGATTGCCTAGCGGCGAATCCACCCTACAAATACCCGCCTTACAGCGTTGTCGCGAATCCGCCTTACAGCTTTAACCGGCGCGAGCAGTAGCGAGCGTCACGGTTGAGCGCCGGGTTAGGTGCAAATGCCATTGCTCTTTACCCATGAAATCAGAAGGTCGCCGAATCCGTTCAGGAATGTGCCGCCGACAATTAAGTAGAGTTCCCATCTTTTTAGGTGCTTCTTACCATCCTCAAGAAGTTCCCCCAAATCTTTGTCAAGTTCGCGATTTACTGCGGTTTTCAATCGTTCACGCTCTTGTTCGGAAAGAGGGCCTGTTTCACTTTCAACGGCGACCAGAGCATCATTTGATATTGAATCATAATTTTCGCTGACAAAAACCGAGACTTTCTGTTGAACCCATTCATAGAATCGTGATGCACCTAAAAGTACGCCAGCTATGATAATTAAGGCACCAGATCTGTTTAGCCAAATTGGGTTACATTGCCAGGCTAGACAAAGGCCGCCGACAAAGACGACAAAAGAAAACGTCAATGCGTAGATGACCGGAGCGTTTTTACCGATAAATCGATACATTGTTTTGGCACCTAACTAATATTAGACATCCTAATAGACGCAAAACATTGCGTCATTTGCGTGCCTAATAACTTATAAAAATTAAAAATCATTATAATTTCATTCTGTTGCGTAAATTTAGTACGTCCTAAAATAAATCCAGGTAGCGTCATATAAAAGCACGGGTAATTTAGGCATAAATACTTACAACGCATGCGGATAATAAGCTTAAACCCTACACACCGCAAACTTTTAGGCCTTGCGTTACACCCCCTCCTCCTTATCATCCTCATCCGTAGCCATATCCGAAATCTCCTTCAACCGCGAGATAGCTTTAAAATTAATACTGTCTTCCGGGTA
>CAZAUB010000206.1:0-5221 GCA_964488195.1 uncultured Methylobacter sp.
AAAGAACATATCATCTGGGACGCCAGAAGAACTAACAGCAGCAATACCATTCACACAAATCCGCATGGAGCGGATTTGCACGCGCAGCGCCCGAAGGGTACCGGGCAGGGACAGCCCGGCATGAATCATGAAAACGCTACGGCGGCCAAACCGAAACCTCAACTGCTGGCTGTTGCTAATGGCGATTGGGAGGAGTTTTAATGATGAAATCTTTTTATGCTGTACAGACTACCGATGACAACCCTATTCCTCGCGATCTTGATTGGTAATCGTGTTGATGAGCAAGTTGTCCTGCACCTGCGCGGGCTTGAGCTCAATGGAGGTATTAATACTGCCCCCGAGTTTGCGATTTTTGTCATCCTTGGTCTTTATTTTGTGGCGGCGATACTTAACCGTTATATTCCCAAACTGTCCATTGAACACACCTTGGCGAATCGAACACCAGGGTTTCTGTTAGCAGATTTCTGCCGATGTTTCCTGCTCCTGTGAAAAGACCCATTGGGACAGGTATCGCAGTAGTCGCGGTAGGCCTTGCCATCGGTTCTGTAGTGGCGGCCAAGACTGTGCCATTGGAACATATCGTGAAAATATTACCCTTGGGGATAGCCCATGGGCTTCGTTGTATTAGGCATGGTATGGTGACCGATTGGCGACTTTCGGTGCTGCTGCTGATACTGATTGGCATCCTGGCCGGTAGTTTTTTGATCCCTATGAACGCATTACTACAGCACCGAGGTCACCAACTTATGGGCTCGGGACACTCCATCGCCGTGCAAAACTTCAACGAGAATCTTAGTATTTTATTGATGCTGGGCGCTTATGCGATGATGCGATGATGATTGAAACCGGATTTTCGGTGAATACCATTGTGATCGTGTTTGGACTATTTATAGCGATAACAATGGCTTGGCTAACCAAAAAACATGGTCATGATCAGGATTAATAGACAGGGATAATAGCTGTTAATTCTGTGTTATGAACTACCTGAATAAGCTGCCCCAGAATTTGGTATGCGATCACGCCCAAATGTTCGCCGAACTATAAAAAATATCGGGAAACCGGGCAAGTGGTACAGTTTCGAGACCACTTGTCCGGGTTTTAGACAAATAAAACAGGTTGGTTATACACTGATGAAAAAACGGATATTGATTATGTCCGCAGGAGCGGGAACCGGTCACATCAAAGCTGCCGAAGCTTTGGAGAAATCCTTTGCCGCTGACGGTCGGGTTGCTGAAGTCATCAATAATGATGCGCTACAATACACTAACAAGCTTTTCCGGGATTTTTATTCCAGTTTTTATACATCGCTGGTGCGATCTGCGCCAAATTTCCTCGGATGGTGGTATAAAACCAGTGATGAACCCTGGCACACAGACAGAATGCGGCACATGATCGACCGGCTGAATACAAAGCCGCTGGTGCGGTTTATCCGGGAATTTGACCCGGATATCACGGTCTGCACTCACTACATGCCTGCCGGAATCATCTCTCACCTGATTGCAACCCAACAGTTACAAGCGCGTTTATCCATTGTGGTAACGGATTTTGATTTTCATGCCATGTGGTTGTCGCGTTCATTCCATCGCTATTTTGTCGCTATCGATGAAACCAAAGCTCATCTTGAAATGCTCGGGATTCCCAGCGAAAGAATCACCGTGTCGGGCATACCCATCGACCCTGTTTTTCAACAATCCATCAACCGCGAAGAAGAAAGGCTTCGACTGGGATTAAACCCGGAAAAACCGGTTTTGCTTCTGTCGGCGGGAGCCTTTGGCGTGGGTTCCACCGAGTTCATGGTGGAGCGGATGCTTAACCTGAATAGTGACGCGCAGACGGTGGTTATCTGTGGGCGCAACGATGAGCTGAAACAGCGCATCTTACAATTAGTCGATAGTCGAAGCTCCCGATTTAAGGTTTTGGGTTACACCGACGAAATGCACAAACTGATGAAAATGGCCGATATTTTCATTGGTAAGCCCGGTGGCATGACGACCTCGGAGGCTATCGCTTGCGGACTACCTATGTGCGTGGTTTCTCCCATCCCCGGGCAAGAGGAAAGAAATAGCGATCATCTTTTGGAGGAAGGTATCGCCGTCAAGTGCAATGATTTGACCACGCTACCCTTCAAACTGGAGCGGTTGCTGGAGGATCCAGACAGGTTGGCTCGAATGAAAGGCAATGCCTTGCGTTTTGCCAAACCGACTGCCTCGGCAACCATCGTCGATACCTTGCTCGAAGATCGTCTGCCGCCACTATCATTCACAAAAAATCAACGCGCAGCGATTGCCCTGGCAGCGGGGCCGGAATGAACCATCATTAGATTGCTTAAAAGCTGAATGAATTTGAGGCTACAAATGAACTAAAAAATAACACCAGATTTCAAATCCGCAGCCCTAACTGCATGAGCAGGCATTGCAACGGCAGGTTTAGAGTTAATTTTTATTAAAAACATGGTCTTATGGTCTTGTTTTTAGGGTTTGTAAGGTTTGAATCGTGCTTATCCGGTTGTCACAGACACCCCACTACCGGTAGAATGCTGAGCATCTGTATCAGCTGGTGCAATCATGGTTATCGACGTGCTTGGGCGGGATGATTTGCCGTTCCCGAAGTCACTTCCCGAGTTCCAACAACTTTTCCCGGACGAAGTGGCATGTGCGGCATACCTTGAGCACGCACGATGGGGTAATGGCTTCGTCTGTCCCTACTGCGGGACGACCGGCGAACCCTATCGCTACTCTACCCGCCCTGGTGTTCTTTGTTGCAGGAGATGCCGACGCGAAACTCGCCTCACGGTCGGTACGGTCATGGAGCGCACGCACACGCCACTCTTGGTCTGGTTCTGGGCAGCCTATCTGGTTGCCAGTCAAACGCCGGGCATGTCGGCCATTCAGTTTCAGCGGCAACTCGGGTTGTCGCGCTACGAGACTGCCTTCCAAATACTTCATAAGCTGCGGGTGGGTATGGTGCGCCCCGACCAGGATCGGATAGGCGGAAAACCCGGAGAAGTCGTCGAGGCTGATGAAACCTACGTGGGCGGTCGTACGCGTGGTAAGGGACGTGGCATCCACGACATGGTTCTCGTGGCCGGTGCCGTCGAAGTCCGTCAGCGCAAGCGTACCAGCAGCCTCAACAAGCGGAAGACCGGGCGGTACGCCGGTCGTGTTCGGCTCGCCTTGGTGCCTGATCGAAGCGCCAAGTCGTTGGGCGGCTTCATCGAAAGCATGGTAGCACCAGGCACCGCCATCATCACCGACGACTGGGGTGGTTACGCCGACCTTACCAAACGTAATTATCTCCACACTGCCGTTGCGGAGCGAGGGGATATGCAAGTTGCCGAAACCTTCCTGCCGATCATTCACCTCGTGTTCTCCAATCTCAAAACCTGGCTGCGCGGCACCCATCACGGTGTCAGCCCACAGCACTTACAGGCATATCTCAATGAGTTCACCTTCCGCTTCAACCGCCGTTTCTACCCCTTCAATGCCTTCCGTTCTCTGCTCGGCATCGCGGGTGAAGTTACTGCACCCACCTACGCCGAGCTTTACGCCAAAAAATTCTGACCCACTACATCTAGTAGGTGTCTGTGATAACCGGATAAGCACGGTTTGAATTATATATTAGGATTTTGAGTAATTGTTTTCTTACATAAGTTTCTTTGTGTCATTAAACCGTCATATTTCTTAAGTAATCTAGCTTCATTGAAATGTAATGATTTATTAATCAATGATTCATGCATATGGTAGCCACTAAAGAAGTTACTACAGATCCCTACAAAGATGTCCTGAAACAAATTCTTTCAGAGGTCGCCGAGCTGCGCCAAAAAATTGAAGTCCATGCAAATCAGCGCCTGCAAAAATACCAACGCAACTATCCTTCCGGTTATTTTTCTATAAGCGCCTGTAATCTTGCGCATTATCTTGCCATGCGGCAATTTGATCTGCGTCATTTGCAGGATCGCTTGGCTCAGGCTGGTTTAACTTCTCTGGGTAGAGCTGAGGCGTCGGTATTGTCGACTTTGGATTCGTTAATAGATGTATTGAAACGGGCAACAGACAAACACTATCTGCCTGGTGAAAAGAACTTTAGCGAGTATGGCTTTAATCGGGGGCGGCAGCTGCTGGAGCAGCATACTATTGAATTATTTGGGCCCTTTCATGAACTAGGCAGAGCACATGTTATGGTGACCTTGTCCACGGAAGCCTCCTGGGATTATACGCTGGTAAGTTCATTGCTTGAAAAGGGCATGACCTGTGCTCGTATCAATTGTGCGCACGATGACCCGGTTATCTGGCAGGGAATGATAACAAATATCCGTCGCGCAGAAACGGAAATGGGCCGTCCCTGCCGTATTCTTATGGATCTTGCAGGACACAAGATTCGCACCGGCCCCATTGCTCTGGGACCTTCGATTCATCACATCCGCGTACAAAAAGATCGGACGGGTAAGGTCGTAGCTCCTGGGTATCTGATTTTAACAATCGACTCTGAAAGCCCCTCTGTTGATGGTTCATTATTCAGAGTGTCCATCCCCAAGCAGCTTCATAAGAAACTTGTGCCAGGAATGTCCCTGGATTTTAGTGACAGCCAGAACAGGCAGCGTTACTTGAAAGTAGAAAAAGCGCTTTCTGACACGGATTGGCTGGTGAGTTGTGAAAAAACAGCTTATCTTTTTCCAGGTTGTACATTAACGCTTACAACGGCTCAACAGACCGATAACCAGAAATCAGTTGATCAGTTTACTTTGGGTAGATTTGCCGGTGAGCCGCTGGATATTCGTGTATTTAAAAACCAGTTGCTGTTGTTGACTCCCGGTAATATCAACGGTAAACCAACTGAATATGATGAGCAGGGCTTGATTCATCCTGCTCAAATTGGTTGTACGCTTTCTTCGGCAATAGAAAACCTTGAAATAGGTCAACCGGTCTGGATTGATGATGGAAAACTGGGGGCAATCGTCGAAGCTGTAACCGAGCAAGGTGCGTTATTACGTGTAATAGTGGCAAAAGCCAGTGGCGTCCGTATACAAAGTGACAAGGGGATTAATTTTCCGGAAGCTGAGTTTAATTTGCCCTCACTCACGCAGAAAGATTTAACCGATCTTGACTTTGTTTGTGTGCATGCCGATTTGGTCGGGTTTTCATTTGTAGAAACGCTGGCAGACATGGAGTATTTGGTAGCCGAACTGGCAAAACGGAATGCATCAGAACTGCCTATTATCGCT
>CAZAUB010000207.1:0-5218 GCA_964488195.1 uncultured Methylobacter sp.
CATGATAGCTTTCAGGCTTGCCTTGTTCATCGGTTAATACGGCTACCCTTACGGCGAGTACGCCAAAAAAAGTCCGTTCCTGATACAGCGTATGCGATGACAATCCGTGTAAGCCGAGCGCAAGGAAAATAATGGCGCCGGTCATTAATGCGAAGCCGACCGGACGCGCCCTGAACAGGTAGGTCAGCACGGTTAAGCCTATCAGGCTGATAACGATGGCGTCGAAATACTGGAGCAAGTCGTCGACGGTGGCATGAACAATAATTCCGGCAATAACCAGCAGGGCAGGGGCTATTATCTGCAACACTAATCCGGTGTTCAATGATAGTTTTAGGCCGGGGCGCAGCAGCAAGGCCGCAACAATCATGATCGGGTATTCATAAACGGCATTGAACACGAACGGCGCAACAAAGGTGTTGAACATGCCGCCTAACATGCCCGCAAAGGACATGATCAAGTAGAAGGTTGTTAAATGCCGGGTATGCGGCCTTAATTTTGCCAGCTCGCCGTGACAAACCATCACCGCGAAGAAAAAGGCGATCAGGTGCAAAATCAAATAGGCCCAGTAAGGCAAATCGGCCGGATTAATGAACGCGTAGGCGATAAATGGCAGCAGGAAAATCGGCTGCAGCTTTACCATCAGCGGATGTATTTTGTCGTTCCATTTGGAAAAAACGATAACAAAAGACAGTAAATACAGCGTTAGCGGGATAATCCACAGCAACGGCACCGAGGCTATATCGGTGCTGATGAAGTTGGTCAGGCCCAGCAGCAGGCTGGATGGCACTAAGGCCAGGGCCAGCCAGTGTAGTTTGGTGGTAAGGCTTAGGTTGTTATCATCGGTAAGTGCATTTGCATTTTGTAGGGGCGAATTTATTCGCTCTGGGCGAATAAATTCGCCCCTACAATTTTTCCATAGCATAAAAGCACAGCCTGCAATCAGCAGGCAAAGTAGCAGATAGCCGACACTCCAGTAACTCTTCTGGTTAGCCAGTCCGATATTGGGTTCGAGCAGAAACGGGTAACTCAGCAACGCAATCAGGCTGCCGGTATTGCTGGCCGCATAGAGGTAATAAGGGTCATGGCTGGTATGGTGGCCGACATTGGCGAACCATTTTTGAATCAGCGGCGCGGTTGTGGATACCACGAAAAAAGGCAGGCCGATTGCAAGAAATAAAGTCCAGAGCAGCCAGAAGGTTGGGTTGCTGTCTGTCGGCGGGACGGTGTTTTCAGGCAAGGCTAAAGGCAGCGCCAAAAAACTGATCAGTATCAGCGCCGTATGGATCAGGATTTGGCGGTGCTGGCTGTGGCGCATAGACAGATAGTGTGCGTAAAGATAACCCAGAAACAAAATACTCTGGTAGAACACCATGCAGGTGTTCCAGACTGCCGGCGAACCGCCCAGCAGGGGTAATAAAATCTTCCCGAACAGGGGTTGCAGCACAAACATCAGCGACGCACTGGTAAACAGGGTCGCGGCAAACAGGAAGATCAGGAGGTTTGTGCGGTCGGTTGTAGCTTCTGGATGGTGGCTCATTATTTTTATAGGTAGCCCTAGCGGCTTTTAATTTTTAATGCGCTAATGATAAAGCATTTGTTGCTGCATGGGGCAGTTGAAAATAACGCGGATATAAAAAAGGCGGTGTGACCGCCTTTTAAAAGTCAGAATCTAACGATTTTAGGCGCTTAGCGACGGTGTCGCGATTGTCCTTCCGATTTATCAGCATCACGAGAATTATCATGGTCTCTGGATTGGTTAATATCTTGTCTTTCGTCGGCCCTGTCCCTGCCGCGAAGACTATCTCCTGTTTCTGACTGCTTATTGCTGTTCAGCAAGCGGGCATCAGGGCCGGAGCTCTGATCGCGTTGATTGCCGTGATTATTCGGTTGCTTTGCAATAGCCGCCCCGGATAGGGATAGGGCTAAAACGGTTACCGGGAGTAAAACATATTTCATGATTTTCATATTGTTATCTGAGTTGTTATAGCGACCCAAAATAAGCCGCTAATGTTTTAAAATCCGTTTCGGGCAGGTTGGCGGTAATGGCTTGCATCGGCCCGCTTTTACGTGAACCTTCCTTGAAGGCTTTTAATTGTTGCACTAAGTATTCAGGATGTTGCCCGGCAAGCCTTGGAAACTGGCCGTTGCCCCCCGCCGTGGCGCCATGACAGCCAAGGCACATTCCCGCTTTGGCTTTGCCTGATGTTGCCAATGGCGGATCGCCGCCGCTGGCCTTAACGGGTTTCTGGCTGGAAAAATAAGCGGCAAGGTTAGTGATATCTTCATTATTCAGGTTGGCCGTCATCGAATTCATCATAATATTGATGCGATCTCCAGCCTTGAATGCTTTGAGTTGGTTGACCAGATAGGTTGATTGTTGTGCAGCCAAGTTGGGCCATTGCGCGTTGCTGCTGTTACCTTTTTGACCATGACAGTTGGCACAGGGTGCTGCTTTTTGTTCACCGGCGGCTATATCGGCTGCCGAAACCGGCCATGTAAAAGAAACAGCCAGGAAGAAGGATAGGATAAGGGACTGTTGCAGTGAGTTCATGATTCACCTCGTAGGATAGGGTTAGACTATCTGAGCCATCTGTTGGCAGGTTATCGAAAGAGTCTGTTTTTTCCAGATAGGAGCTTTCACTATACAACTAAAAAGATTAACTGATAACAAAAAAGTTAAAGGCTTGGGCTCGGGTATTTGAAATAACCAGCTTGTTTTTCGAAAATCAGGAGTAGTCTACGATGTTTATGCGGGATAAAAATCTTAGGCTATGCCATTGTTAAGTATGGAAGCTGCTAACTACTGGAGTGCAGGCTTCGCCTGCAGCACAAGCAAAGCTTGCACTCCCGTTGCACTGCGCTGATAGCTTTGCCTGAGTGCAATACGACATGAATTGTGGATATAAGTTAGCCGCTATTTTACGATGCGTAGAGTTGGCTTGGCTGTCGGTTTTTTTACCTGCGGTGGCGGTTCATCACCATCACTGTCTTCCTGATCGAAGATCATGCCTTTGCCGTTTTCTTTAGCGTAGATTGCCAGCACTGCAGTTATGGGTGTGGCAATGTGCATGGGTTTTCCGCTAAACCGGGCATTAAATTCAATTTCATCATTGCCGAGAGACAGTCCCTGTATCGCTTCCGGCCTTATATTTAAAACGATTTTGCCGTCTTCAATAAATTCTTTCGGCAAAATAGCGCTGGTATCTTCCGCATCCACGAGCAGATGCGGTGTCAGGTTATTATCAATAATCCATTCGTAAATTGAACGGATTAAATAGGGCTTTAGAGAAGTCATTTTGCTAGGGTTTGTTTTTAAGCATCGATCATTTCTTTTTCAGCTTCGCTCAGACTGCGCTTGAACGCGGCTCTGTTGAAGATGCGCTGGGCATAATTGGTGATTGCTTCATTCGGGGTCGATACATCAATGCCTATGCTGGGTAGACGCCACAATAAGGGTGCTATCACGCAATCGATTAGTGAAAACTCATCACTCATGAAATAGGGTCGGGCGGCAAAAATAGGCTCGGCAGACAGGATGCTCTCTCTGAGCATTTTCTTGGCTCGGGCAGACTTTTTCTCGCCGGAAAATAAAATTTCGTCCAGCAACTGATACCAGTCCTGATCGATGCGTTTGATCAGCATTCTTGCATTTGCCCGTGAAACCGGATCCATCTGGTGTAAAGGGGGGTGCGGAAAGCGTTCGTCGAGATATTCCATGATGATGCGCGAGTCATAAAGAACCAGGTCGCGTTCAATCAGTGTGGGTGACGTGCCGTTGGGATTAAGCTCAAGCAAGTCCTCAGGCGGGTCAGTCGGGTCATAATATTCTATGTCTGCGACAACCCCTTTCTCGTGTAAAACAAAGCGTGCGCAATGGCTCATCGCGCATGTTGGAGATGAGAAAAGCGTCATTACAGATTTACGGGTAATGTTTGTCACGAATAACAACCTCTTTAAGACGTGTGGGGAGGTAAAAAAAGGTATTATAACAGGTTGGCGATGTTTTTATTTACAGTTGTTAGTCGTAGGTTGGGTTACGGCTAGCACCTCACCCAACCTACATTCCCGTTCTCAAGAATTAATGGATGTCTTTCCAGTATTCCTTTTTCAGCAGATACGCCACAACTAAAAACATCAAAATGAAAAATATAACGTATTTTCCGATACGCTGTCTTTCAAGCTGCACTGGCTCACCGACATACACCAGGAAATTAACCAAGTCATTGACGAAAATATCAAATTCTCCTTCGGACAATGTCCCCGGTTCTTTAATAACTAAGTTGGTATATTCATCACCCCATATATTTTTTCTAGGTTCTGCATGCTGTTCACCTTGCAATTGCCAGAGCGGGTTAGGCATAGCGGTATCCTTGAAAATCAGGTTGTTTACCCCTCTAGGGCTTTTTGGTTCAATATAGTAACTTTTTAAATAGCTGTACAGCCAATCCGCACCACGCGATCTGGCAATTAAAGATAAATCGGGCGGCTGGGTGCCGAACCATTTTTCTGCGTCATGCGCATTCATAGCGCTATGCAGCTGGTCGTAGATATTTGCTCCTTCCGGCGCAATGTCCTGTAACATCTTTTTTTGATCGACATCAGTATCAAGGGCAATACGTAGGTAACGAATATGCTTGATCGAATGGCAGCCAAGACAATAAGTGACGAAGTGTTTCGCCCCCCGTTGCAATGAAGCATTATTGGAAAGATTAATATTCGCTTCTTGCAGCTCAATGTCTTCCGAGGCGGCAACCCCAAAAGATAGTAATAACAATAAAAGTAATGCTATTAAATTTTTCATATTAATCCAGACTCCCTATTGCATTTTTTACTAACCGACTGATAACGTTTTTTATGCCTTCGGGATTAGGTTGTCTGGTAAAAGAAGAGCCTTTAAAAGCAGTATGACCAATTTCAGTAGCTGCTGGTTTTAATATGGTAATTTCCTCAATTAGCGCGGGCAATTGCTCCTCAAGACTATGTACTGTGGTTAAGCGTTTTGGCACCGGCTTGGTTTTTTCCCAGCGAGTGTAAATGGGCATTAACAGGAAAAAGCCGAAATAAATCGCGGTAAAAAGGCGCGCAAAGATTGTTGCTGTCGGTGTTGCCGGTTGCGTTCCCAAATAGCCCAGCGCCAGGAAACTGATCACAAACAGGCACAAGGCTTTTTTGTATATGCCGCCGCGGTAGCGAATCGATTTGACCGGACTGCGATCCA
>CAZAUB010000208.1:0-5211 GCA_964488195.1 uncultured Methylobacter sp.
CGGCGTTTCAAATTCCTGCATGCCCTCATAAGTTGCGGCCTGACCCGCAGCTTTCAGCGCAGACGGCGCAACCGGTAAACGATGACCCGGTTGCAGCGAAGAATGGGAGATTCTGCCGGTATGCCAAAGCTGGATAAACATCCGACCGCCGCCTTGGTTGTGAACGGCATCGGTGACGCGCTTCCAACCTTTAACCTGCGCTTCGGAATGAATGCCAGGAGTTGCCGGATAGCCGACGCCGCTAGCCGATATTTGACTGCCTTCGCTAATAATCAAACCGGCTCCGGCTCGTTGCCGGTAATATTCCACATTCATGTCCTGAGGCACATTGCCCTCACCCGCCCTATTGCGCGTCAAGGGTGCCATGATTATCCGGTTGGGTAAGGCCAAATTCCCCAACAGTATCGGCGAAAACAGATTGTTTTTATCACTGGTAACTGCTGTCATGATGCGCTCCTAATAGGACAAACTGGGTACAACGTAGCTTTCAAGACTAAACGACTAATGCTGTAGCCTTACCTATAAAACTGCCATTTAGTTAGCCGTCGTGGTGAGCTTATCGAACCATGTAGGCATAACGACTTGTTCCGTTCACCCTTCGACAGCAGGCTCAGAGCGAGAAACAAGTCTTAATTTAATAGCAGAACATGGCGCGTAGGAACGATAAAACAAACATCCCTCAAACCTGCCCGGCAGGTTTATTTGTAGTTGCCTTAATGACCTTTTTGTCAGCTTTACCCGGCACTTCATCCCCAGGCGCACCATTACCCGGCTCCGATGGCTTGCCCACTTGCACATCATCGTCTTCCACCGGCGGACGAGGGTCTTTACCTGCCATTAAATCCTCAATTTGCAAGCGATCTATGGTTTCCCACTTCATCAGCGCATCGGCCATTTTGTGCAGGATGACGATATTTTCCTTTAGAATGGTTTCAGCACGTTGATAGTTGCGGTCTATCACTGCACGTATTTCTTCATCGATCAGCTGTGCGACATTATCGGATACAGAACTGCCTTGTATGCCCGGATGTCCCATAAACGGCCGACCGCCTTCCTCACCATAGACCAGCGGGCCGAGCTTGTCGGACAGACCCCAACGCGTAACCATGTTGCGGGCCAATTCCGTGGCGCGTTCAATATCATTCGACGCGCCGGTGGTCACCCGGTCGCCGCCGTATATCATCAACTCCGCAATCCTGCCGCCAAACAAGCTGGCTATCTGGCTTTCCAGCTTGCGTTTGCTGGCGCTGTATTGATCCCTGTCGGGCAGGAACATGGTAATACCCAAAGCCCTGCCTCTGGGCATGATGCTGACTTTATAAACGGCATCATGTTCGGTGGACTTTTGCCCGACGATGCAATGCCCCGCTTCATGGTACGCGGTTAACAATTTGTCCTCTTCGGTCATGACCATGGTATGCCGCTCTGCGCCCATCAGGATTTTATCCTTGGCTTTTTCAAGATCGCTCATGCCGACTTCCTGCTTGTTGGAGCGGGCGGCAAAAAGCGCGGCTTCATTGACGACATTGGCAAGATCGGCGCCTGAAAAACCGGGCGTTCCTCTGGCAATGTATTTCAATTCAACATCGGCAGCTGCGGGTACTTTTTTGATATGCACATTCAGGATTTGTTCGCGACCGCGCACATCGGGCAAACCGACATTGACCTGACGATCAAAACGTCCCGGTCTGAGCAAGGCTTTATCCAGCACATCGGCACGGTTGGTTGCGGCGATGACGATAACACCTTCATTGCCGTTAAAACCATCCATTTCCACCAGCAACTGATTAAGAGTTTGCTCCCGTTCGTCATTGCCGCCGCCCATACCTGCGCCGCCCCGCTGGCGACCGACCGCATCAATCTCGTCAATAAAGATAATGCAAGGCGCGTGTTCTTTAGCCTGGACAAACATATCCCTGACCCTGGATGCGCCGACACCGACAAACATTTCGACAAAATCAGAACCTGAAATGGTAAAAAACTTGACCCCCGCTTCACCGGCTATGGCTCTGGCAATCAGGGTTTTACCGGTTCCCGGAGGGCCGACCATCAAAATACCGCGCGGTATTTGCCCGCCCAGCTTTTGAAACTTCTGCGGATCGGCCAGAAAATCGACCAGCTCGGCCACCTCTTCTTTGGCTTCTTCACAACCGGCAACATCCTTAAAGGTAACGGTTCTTTTGTCTTCTTCAAGCATTTTGGCCTTGCTCTTGCCAAAGTTGCTGCCGCCCATGCCGCCTTGCATTCTGCGCATGTAAATGATCAATACCACAATCATTAACAGCATCGGAAACCAGGAAATAAAGATTTTCATGAAGAATGTTTCTTCTTCCGGCGGCAGTGTTCTTATCTGCACATTGGCGCTCAGAAGATCGTCAATCAAATGCGGATCACCGGGGTTAAAGGTCTGATAATTTTGACCGTCTGAAGTTCGAACGCCGATCATTTGACCGGACACTTCCACACGCTCAACCTGCCCATGCTTTACCTTGCCGATAAAATCCGAATAGGCCAGGGAATCCTGTACCGGAGGCGTGGAGTGTAGGCGGTCATAAATTAAATATGCCCCGACACTCACAACGCAAAAAATCAACATATTAAACAAATATTTCTTCATGTGGGTCTCCTGGTCGCGACTGCCATGGATGGTGACCGCGACTGCTCCCGGCAGTCGTCGGCATTTCCACCATCCATGTAGGTCAGAAGTGTCGCAATCGGTAGGGAACCGATGCGACCGCTTAAATAACGAGCGTTAATCATAAAAAACTCATTAATTGCTTACCATAGCTGAGTTTCATCTTATTGAGCGCCTTAACCTGAATCTGCCTAACCCGCTCTCTGGTTAAGTGAAGTTCTGCGCCAATTTCCTGCAAAGTCATTTCTGTACCGGTATTGATGCCAAAATGGCAGCAAATAACCTTTAACTCCCGTGGATTAAGTATTTTAACCGCTTTGCCGATCCAGATTTTAAGATCCGATTGCTCTACTTTTTTAAACGGCTGAGCAAAAATGTGCTGTTCTAAAAAATCAATCGGCGCTAATGATTCGTCATCGTCATCCAAATTTTCCAATGACACTGCCGTTTGCGAGATGACTAAAATAGCATTTATTTGATCATCGGGCATTTTTGAATATGCGGTTAATTCTTTAATGGAAGGTGCCCTACCCGTTTTTGCAAGCAGCTCGGTTTTGGCGCGCAGCACTTTATGAATATTAGCCACTTGCTCACAAGGCACACGCACGACTCTTTCGCAGCGAGACAAGGCGCGGGACATAGCCTGCTTGATCCAATAAGCCGCATAGGTTGAAAACTGAAACCCCAAGCGGTAATCGAATTTATCGATAGCCCTTAATAAGCCGGTTTGACCTTCCTGCACCAGATCGTCAAAATCCAAAAAACCGCACCGGTACTGGTTGGCTATGAATAAAACCAAACCGACATTGGCCTCGGCTAATGCTTGTCTTGAACTTAACCAAAGATGTTCGGCAAAAACCATATCCGACACATAGTGCTGCATATCGGCGCCGGACAAAAACAAAAATTGCTCATCAAATTGACTGGCGCGCATGGCTTCGATGATGTCGGGCAGTTTTAACTTGTCGCACCGACTTAATCCTTCCAGCCGCTTGACCATCAAACCGGAATGATTGCCGGCTGCTTGATGACAAACATCCCGGGTTTTGAAAGCATAAATAATGAGTTCGGTCAGCACCCACAGGTCTTCACTCGAAAAAGGAAATGCTTGCAGCTCCTTGGTTAAATGCCGTTTTTCAGCGTAGTCAGCCTCACGCTTAAAAACTCTGCCTGAAAACGACAAGCTTGCCAGCAAGTAACGGTTCTTGATTTTTGCTAACGTAACCGTCAACGCTGAGGCCTGCTCTGGCTTGCTTGCGTCTACTTCGTATCTATGAAGCAACCATAACGCAGTGGCAGGAAATTGTGACAGGATATTAACCAGACGGGCTTTACCGGCTTCTAAATTGCTCGCCATTTGAAAATTACAATGCTCAGCACTTCCTTTCGCTTCATTGGCGCTCTTAACAATAGCCGTTCCCGGCTTTAACACATGTTTATTTAAATACATCGTAGCCACCATATCTTGTAAATACAGTTTTTAAAACTTATTTGTTGGAACTCCTGCTTTGGACGAGTGCAGTTAACAGAATTTATTTCACATGATAATCCCCATTTCATTGAAAATAAATCCTTTCATAAGTAGGGTATCTCAAGGGCAGCCTTTTTGTTCATGTTGGTAGATGACTTGAACGATACACTTCGTTCTTTGCATCGTTCCCATGCTCCGGCGTGAGAATGCAGCTAGTGACGCTCCGGCGTTGCGTTTTTTCGAGATATTAAGCCACCGAAGCGGCTTTATTCAAGTTTGCTGCTTTCATAGCTTTCTCGTATCGTTCTTATAAAAGAATTGCAATCGTACATTGAAAACTAAGCGTTTGTATAATACTGACATTCTATGGAACAATAGATTTTTCCAATACCAAGGCAGCTCTCACTGCAACGCCGGAAACGCCTGTTTTCGCTCCTCTCAAACAGGCTTATTTCGGCCTACAAAGCTATAGATCTACCCGTTTTTTTTGTGTCATGTTAAGCTCAACTACATTCTTGATTCCCCCCCAATAGCACATTAACACTACAAAAACAGGAGTACAAAAATGGAATCGCAAGAATTAGTTAAAATATGGGATCTTCCGCTTAGAATTTTTCACTGGCTGCTGGTTGCCGGATTTTTTATTGCTTACCTGACTGAAGATGACTTATTAACGGTTCACGTCTGGGCGGGTTATCTGGTAACCGGATTATTGGTGTTCAGATTGGTCTGGGGATTTATCGGCAATGACTACGCCCGGTTCTCGAATTTCTTATGCAGCCCTGCCAAGTCAATCGCTTATCTTAAAGACCTGATCACATTAAAAACCCAACGTTACCTCGGTCACAACCCCGCGGGTGCGGCTATGATTGTATTATTGCTGGTCAATTTAATGGTGACGGTTATCACAGGCTTTGCAGTGTACGGCGCAGATCAGGCAGCCGGGCCGCTGGCGGCTATTGGTTCCGCTAACGAAGAAATATGGGAAGAAGTGCATGAGTTCTTCGCCAACTTCACGCTGGCGCTAGTAGTTATGCATGTAGTGGGCGTAGCTGTTGAAAGCTATATCCACCGTGAAAATCTGGCCAGAGCGATGGTGCATGGG
>CAZAUB010000209.1:0-5183 GCA_964488195.1 uncultured Methylobacter sp.
AATACGCCCATAAAAATAGTGCGGGATTATATTCACTTGTGTTGATAAGCGTTAATTAACAGCATACAATTAAACCATGATAAAGACTTTCCGGCATAAGGGCTTGCAAGCCTTTTTTGAGACAGGCAGCAAGGCGGGCATATAGCCGCACCATGCTGGAAAACTGCGTGTATTGTTGACCACGTTGGACAGCGCAAAGCGTACGGATGATATGAACGCGCCTGGCTGGAAACTGCATCCTTTGACAGGCGACCTTGCCGGGCATTATTCCGTGACAGTAAACGGAAACTGGCGATTAACTTTCACTTTTGAAGGCGAAAACGCCGAACTGGTTGATTATCTGGACTACCACTAGGAGTAATTGAATATGAGCAGAATGCACAATCCGGCACACCCCGGCGAAGTATTGCGAGAATGGCTACCGGAAGGTATGACCGTAACAGAGGCGGCAAAGGAATTGCAGGTTTCCCGTGTCACGCTTTCTAAGGTGCTGAACGGTAAGGCCGGAGTAACGGCAGGAATGGCCTTGCGTCTTTCGATATGGCTTAGCACTTCCCCTGATGTTTGGCTTGGTATGCAAACGCAATGGGATTTATGGCAAGCCGAGCAACAACCACGCCCGACTATCAGGCCGCTTGATAGGCAGGCAGCGTAACGAATTAACCACCGCCTAATCTTAACGGGTGAAAAGCCGGACACAGCAGGTTGTACAAGGTAACTGTCGATTGTCCCAAAAGCTCCTTTTTCGCAGACGCTTATCAAAAGCATGGCCGAACAAGCCGGGGTGAAGAAAAAGGATTTTTACCGGATTTTCAAGCAACTTTAGCCGCTAACTAAGCGGCTTTTTTATGCCCATTGTCAGGCAAGCATTGCGGCTATTTTGTATCAGCTAAATATTGACGGTTTTAACTGTGCCATTGAGTAAACGCGGTTACAAACTGGTTACATTTCAAAGGAAACAAAAAAGGCCTTACAAATATAAATCTGTAAGGCCTTGATATTATTGGTGGGACGTCAGGGATTCGAACCCTGGACCCATGGATTAAGAGTCCACTGCTCTACCAACTGAGCTAACATCCCAATATTTGTTCGATAATTCTAAAGGATTTCTTAAGTAAATCCAAGGATAAAATGTCTCAGCTGTTGTCACAGAGCCTATTCTATAAGGTCTTTACTGTATTTCCCCCAGCGCTTTGGATAATTCCTGACTGAATTCACTAAGCACTTTGTTCAGCGCTTTGACGGCAGCCGGGTAGGATGGGTCATCCAGTGGATGTTCAATTTTAGTGCGGCCACTGCTTAACAGGGTATGGGTTTTTTCATTCATGATCGCCCAGTTGGCTTCAAGGCTTACGCTTTGTTCAGGGCGGGTGTCGAATCGGATGATGTCGATGATGATGCGGTAATCGACCGCTCCGTAGGCGCTCCAGGGATAGGCCCGGATCAGGTCGCCTGCTTGCAGCGTTGCCAGATTATGGGTCAGCACCTGGGCGACATTATCTTTTAAAGGGGATGCCCACTGATGAAACTCGGCGATTTTTACGCTGTTATCCGGCGACCGGGTGACAATTTGCTTGCGCTCAAGCAAGGCCGGTATCGATACCGGGCCTATGCCGATCTGGCGTTTTTTTTCGGTTGCCGTTGACGATGAAGGCGGCTCGCTTAGCGGTTCCAACACATAAAACTGGGTGGGCGGCGTCGATATGCAAGCCGAGAGCAGGGCTCCGGTTGAACAGGTGATGAACCATTTTGAAAGTTGCTTTGCCATAGTTACTGCTCTTTTTTGCCGCGAATTAATGAGTTTGGATTTTGTTCCAGATAGTCGGTCAGTTGTTTGACCGAGCTTGCCGCCTGGGTAAGTTCCTGTAGCAATTGCTCCAGTTCGTAGTGGGTGGTGGAGCCGGGTTCCAGCGTACTTAATACCTGATGTGCCGAAGCCATGGTTTTGTCGGCGGTATCCAGCGTACCTTTAGCGGTGACCAGCATGCCGGTTGCGGCCTTTGACGTGTCTTGCAGCGATTGCAGGGTTTTATTGGCCTCAGTCGTCAGATCCTCCAGCGGCAATTTGGCAACTTTATCCATGATGATATTGGCAGAATGGGTAAATTGATCCAGTGAGCTGGCGGTGGTCGGGAACTCGGGATAGACGCTTTGATTGTCGCTTAACACAATCTTGCTTTTCGGGTGGAAATCCAGATCGACCAGCAGTTGTCCGGTCAGCAGGCTGCCGGTCTGCAATTGCGCGCGCAGGCCTTTGTTAATCAGCTGCGCCATAGTATCTTTATCGCTGATGTTGTTGTCGTTATTGATTTCCTTGATGCGCTCCGGTTCCAGTTCTACGGTGACCGGGATGTGGATTTCAGCGGTTTTCTTGTCCAGCTCCAGATTGATCTCGGTAACCTTGCCGATCGGAATGCCGCGCAATTGCACCGGGGCGCCTACGGTCAAGCCGCGCACCGAACCGTTAAAATACATGACGTATTTTAAAGTGTTTTGATAAACAATCTGGGTCGACAGCTCATAGGTATCGTACAGCGGGAAAGTGCTGTTTTCAGGCTGGATATTTTCAACCGTGTCCTCGGCAGCAGCGCGAAAGGCAATGCCGCCGCTTAACAAGGAAATCAACGGCCCGGTTCTGACTTTAAAGCCATCGGCGCCGGCGGATAAGTCGACGCCGCTGTCGATCCAGAAGCGGGTGTTTTTCCTGATGAACTGGTCGTAGGGTTTGTTGATAAAAACGGTCAAGCGTATCGCATTGGCTTCGTCAGATAAGGTGTGGCTAAGCACTTCGCCGACGGTTATGCCGTGAAAATTAATCGGGGTTCCCGGTTTCATCGAGCCCAGATTATTGGTTTCCAGTATAAAGTACCTGCCTTCGGCGTTGTGTTTTAACAAGGGCGGGGTGATCAGTCCGGTAAAATGATTTTCCCTGGAACCATCGCCCGGTTTAATAGCGATATAAGGCCCGGAGAGCAATGTGCCCAGCCCTGAAATGCCGCCCAGGCCCACCTGGGGCCGCACCACCCAGAAACTGGTATTTTTGTTCAAATAACTGGCCGCAGAGCTGTTCATTTGCGCGGTAATCAAAATGGTTTTTAAATCGTCACTGATGGAGATCGCGGTGACTTTGCCTATTTCTACATTCAGGTATTTGATCTTGGTTTTATCCACTTCCAGGCCTTCTGCGGTCGGAAAGCTGATTGTGATAACCGGGCCTTTTTCATTATAGGATTTGGCGATTAACCAGCCGCTGACCAGCAGGGCGATTAAGGGTAAAAACCACACCAGCGGCAATTCGGTTTTTTTGTTGATGGTCACTTCTGACGCATCAGGGTCGATAAAGTCATTCATTTTAGCGCTGGTTATCCCATATTAAACGTGGATCGAAATTTTTGGCGGCGAGCATGGTCAACACCACGACCGCAGCAAATGCCGTCGCCGCAGGCCCTGCGATAACCTGCGCCACACCGCCCATGTCGACCAAAGACACAAGAATCGAAATCATAAAAATATCCAGCATCGACCAGCGGCCTACAAAAGCGATAATTCGGTATAGGATAGTCCATTTTTTCGCATGGGCTTGCCAGCGATAATGAACGTTGAGTAATAACAGGCTGATGCCCACCAATTTTAATAACGGCACCAGAATGCTGGCAACCAAAACCAGTATGGCGATGGGCACCATATTGCTATGAATTAACGCCATAATGCCGCCGATGATGGTGTGCGGCTCGCCGACGCCCAAGCGCGTGACGGTCATGATCGGGAAAACATTGGCCGGAATATACAAGCAAAAGGCGCTTAACAGCAAGGCGGCGGTGCGTTGGAAACTATTGGGCAGCCGTGGGTGCAAGCGGCCGCCGCATAACGGGCAAAGTTTGTTTTTGTCAGCCTGATTCGATAAGCAGCCGCAATCATGACAGCGGATAAAGCCTTGCGCCAGGGCGGTCTTCTTGGATTTCATTTGTTCTCAATTTTGTAATAGAACACGGATGACACAGATAAGACAGATTTAAACGGATTTTTAAAAAAGTTTGAGTGAAGTAACTGGTTGCTGGAGTGCAAGCTTTGCTTGCATTTGCAGGCAAAGCCTGCACTCCAGATGCAATGAGCTTTTATGTATGAGTTATTTATCAGCGCCATCAGTGTGCCATTTTTCTGTTCTTAATCGCCCGATTTGCCGCCAGAACAACACCTTATCCAGACTGCTCGCCAGCATACCGGTTACGACCAGCAACGCAACGAACGCATAAAGCCCAAAACCGAATTTAAGATCAGAGGTGGCGGAAAGTTTAACGCAGGCGACAATAATTCCCAGCATATAAACCTCCAGCATCGCCCATTCATCCATGTGTTGCAGCCAGCGCATCCAGTATGCCAGATGCCGGTTCGGCTTGTTAAAATAAAGATGCGCGCTGATCAGCAAGGATAAAATAATATTCAGCAGCGGAAACAAAATGCTGGATAAAAACACCAGCACCGCAACGCCCCATAGTTGTTCTTCAAACAACGCAACCACGCCCGACCATAACGTACCGTCCTTAGCGCCGCCCAGCATTTTTATGCCGACCAACGGCATCAAATTAGCCGGGAACATCAATATCAATCCTGCAATAGACAGCGCAAAAGTGCGCTCGATGCTTTGTTTGCGCGGCCGTTGCAGCAAGTAGCCGCAACGGGGGCAGTGCGCCTTGTCGCCAATGGCAGGCAGGGCTAGGTTAAGTAACAAATCACACTCGGGGCAAGCATCAAATTCTATTTTACTCATGATCTAAATTTTGTTAGGAGAGTGATTTATTTTGTGGGCCGAAGGGGGCGATTTATTAGGGTATGTTGTAAATTTTCTGACAATGCATAAGTATCGATCTTGCTGTTGTGAAAATATACCACGAACACCACGAAGGATACGAAGAAACAACGCCATTTATATAGAAAGCTAATGGTTATACATTCTCAGGGAAATGAAATGTTTCAGATTTTTAGAGGTTCCCTTAAGTATTTGTACTAATTGACATGGGTTATCAATCAATAAATAAATAATGAAAAGCGATTAAATTTGATAACGGCATTGCTGGTGAAATCGGAGATTTGGATGATTTTTAGACTACAGGCTTCGCGTGTTTGCGCGAATGACTTGTTCAGGATCATCTTAATCAACATGAAATATAACTTGAAATTTATTT
>CAZAUB010000210.1:0-5151 GCA_964488195.1 uncultured Methylobacter sp.
AATGCCTTCGCCCAGTTCAAATTTAAAGTGAAGAGCAGTACCCTAAACGCGGATCAATACGCCGTCATTTCAGCAATCAATTGTGATATAGACAGTATCATCACTCTTGGATTTCGCACTAAACGTATCAAAAGAGATTAGGTTCTGTTGACATTTACCTCTATTTCAGGGAAATTTAGTCGATTCTTTAAGAAATGGCGAATCGGCGAGTACCCAGTACAGAACCCAGTTAACATTATTTTTTTATTTTTCCAGAGATGATTATGACACTTACCGCAATGGATCTTGTTGCCCAAGCTAAACAGCATATTGTTGAAATTGATATTGATGACGCAAAATCCACCTTGGAAACAAGTCTAATCCTGGATGTCAGAGAACTTACTGAATATGCCGCAGGTCACTTGCCCGGGGCGTTCAATATACCTCGCGGCGTATTGGAGTTCAAGATCGGCTCACATCCTGACTTTCAGGATAAACAAGATGCCCACATCATCGTTTATTGCCAATCCGGCGGCCGCTCCGCATTGGCAACAGAGGCATTAAACAAGATGGGATTCAACAATGCCGTCAGCATGGCAGGCGGATTTAAGGCGTGGACTGAAAACGGCAATGAAGTAGTTTAGTGTCTGATCTGGAAGCTATCCGCCTGGATAAATGGTTATGGACTGCGCGTTTTTTTAAAACGCGCAAATTGGCCGCTGAAGCTATTTCCGGGGGGAAAGTTCATGTTAACGAGCAGCGTACCAAACCCGGAAAAGAAGTCAAAACCGGCGCCATGCTCTCCATCAGCAAAGACAATTATCGGTGGGAAATCACGGTTATCGCCGTTAACGGCCAACGGCGCTCGGCTAAAGAAGCGGTTTTGCTCTATCAGGAAAGCGCTGAAAGTCTTGCCAAACGCGAGCAACAAATCATTAAAAATCGTGAGCAGCGGGAATTATTCGACTTTAGCGGCAAGGATCATAAGCCGAACAAAAAAGAACGGCGTCTGATTCACCAATTTAAGCAAGGGTAGGGGGCACTACATCTTTACAAACAGGTGGGCGGCTTAGGCAAACCGGCCAGTTTGCAGGCGTATTTTAGCGGGCCATCGGGAAACAGTTGATGCAAATAACGGCTGTTGCCTTTTGCCTCGCCCAATTCCTTGGCAATCGCTTTAGTAAAAACCCGTGCATTGGGCAAATGTTTATAGTGCTGATAATAACGCCTGATAAAAAAAATAATTTCCCAGTGTTCATCGTTTAGCTTGATATGGTTTAACGCGGCCAGCCGCTCGGCGACATCTTCATTCCAGTCTGCGGGATTTACCAAAAAACCCTGTTCGGTTGTTTCAAGACGCAAATTCTGATCAATTACGACCATGATTGAATAACCGGGTTATCTGCGGTCAATTCAACCAGCCCGGCATAATCGATTACCTCGATCCCTTTAACCAGCTCATTAGGGACGATTCCGCGCACGGCAATGTCGTCTGACAATACACAAAGGCGATTGCTGCCTAGCTGTTGCGTTAGCGCATCGCTTATGTCGCTATTTTGTATTGCCCGCAGAACTGCGTTTTCAAGAAATACCACAACATCGCCGGAATCAATACGATCCAAGATGGCGGCCTCAATCGGTGACTGAAAAATAAGGTGCAGCACGTTAAGCGCTATCCGTTAATTTAAGGCCGATAATTCCAGCTACTACCAGCGTGATTGATAGCAAGCGATACCAGTCCGTAGATTCCTTAAAAAGAAAAATACCCAACACCGCCACGCCGACTGCGCCCATGCCCGTCCAGACGGCATAGGCGGTTCCCAGAGGCAAAGTTTTAATTGCCAAGATTAATAAATAAAAACTACAGCCACCGGATACCATCGTTATGATGCTGGGCCACAGCTTGGTAAAGCCTTGATTATATTTAAGACTTAAAGCGAATACTATTTCTGCAAATCCTGCAGAAAATAAAAGAAACCACGCCACGAATACCCCTTTTTTTGTGCTTGGAGACCAAGTATTCTACAATACACTACACTTAGCAGCATTTAAAAAACAATTTAGTTGCCATCAATGAAAGACAAAGCATTTTTTAATCCGCAATCCTTGGTAAATAATTAATCATTTATCCTTGCTGGCAAAAACAATCGCCCCCTAAGCTGTACTTTGGCGATAATAACTTTTTTCTTTACTCCATGATTTTCGATTACGACCCTAAGAAGCATTTAATTTAACAATGAGTGACATATCTTCTTTTTCAATCCAAAATCCAAAGCAAATAATCAGTCATTTATTCTTACTAGTTAAAAATAAATGCCTGCTAGGCGCTCGTTTTGGGGAAAATAATGAATCCTATATCACCACGTTGCTCGGTATTAATGAAAAAAATAATACGGTGGTTTTAGATTACGGGCCCAAAGAAGATTTAAATCAACGTATACTTAGTGCCGACAAGGTTACATTCGACACTGATTATAGAGGCTTTAAAGTTTCTTTCTCTGGGGCAGACCTGAAAAAAATCACCTATAAAGGTGATCTGGCATTTAGTATGCCTATTCCTAAATTGATCTTTTGGATGCAACGTAGAGAGTACTACAGGGTGAAATTGCCGCTTTCAAAATCCAGTTATTGCCAACTAATACTAGAAGATAGGAAACCCGTTAACCTTAAGTTATATGACATCAGTCTTTCAGGCATTGCAATTCTTAATGTTTCCAAAGAAATTTCCGATCTACTGATTCCCGGCAAATCATTTGAGCAATGTAAGCTCATACTTTCAGGCGCGGGTGAGGGCATGATTTCCTTTGAAATTTGTAATAAGTACATAATTAATCCTGACAAATTACAAAAGATTCAGAAAGTGGGCTGTAAGTTCATTAAGTTAACACGTCCAGTTGAAGATGTTATTCAGCGCTTTATGCATCAGATTCAACGAGAAGACTTACAGAAAGAGTGATGTATTTACATTAACGAATAACAAAACCAGCATGATTAGTTATACGCTCCATCCGTTTTAAAACTTATGACTACACACTATTTGTCCGATAATCAGCAAAAACACAGGGTCATTATTAATGAGCGAAGCCACTTCTTATTTAATCAATAACCCAAGGCAAATAATCCACAACTTATCTATATTGATTAAGAATAAATGCTTACTCAGCGTTCGTTTTGACGAAGGCAAGGCATTTTTTCTTACCGCAATACTTGAGATTGATAAAGAAAATAATGCCATAATTTTCGATTACGGGCCCAAAGAAGATTTAAATCAACAGCTTCTTAAGGCCACCATAATTATTTTCGAAGCCGATTTTGAAGGTATAAAATCTTCTTTCAATGGAAATATGTTAAAGCAAATCCTCTATAATGGGGAGCCTGCGTTTTCCATGCCACTTCCTGAGTCAATCTTTTGGATGCAGCGTAGAGAATTTTTTCGGATAATATCACCGCGTTCAAAAGGCAGCCATTGTCAGTTGACACTGAAGGATCAGGAGCCTGTTAATTTAATGTTATACGATATTAGCCTTACAGGTTTTTCGGTACTAAATACCTCAACTGAAATATCCAACTTATTGGTTCTCGGCGCGCAATTTGAACAGTGGAGACTTGTACTTTCAAAAACAGATGAAGATACCATTTCCTTTAAGGTCTGCTCTAAGTACATAATTAACCCAGATAAAATCGCCGCGCTCAAAATCCAAAAAATAGGCTGTTTATTTACCCGGATAACGCCTGTATTTGAATCAACCATCCAGCGTTATATCAATCAGCTGCAACGAGAAAGCATACAAAAAAAGAGTGAACGGGAGTAAGCTCCTTACCATAACACACACTCAACTCGCATAAAGCAATGGCTATAACCTCCTCATCAGCGTCTATGCGACGCAACATAATCACCGTTACCCAGCTTAATCGTGAAACCAGTCAATTGCTTGCCGAGCATTTCCTGTCTGTGCTGGTAGAGGGCGAGCTTTCCAATTTAAGTATGCCTGCTTCCGGGCATATGTACTTTTCGCTGAAGGACGCTAATGCCCAAGTGCGCTGCGCCATGTTTCGTCCCCAGCAGCGCCGGTTGACGTTTAAACCGGAAAACGGCAAACAGGTCATTGTCCGGGCGCAAGTCAGCCTGTACGAACCCAGAGGCGACTACCAGCTTATCGTCGAGCAGATTGAAGAAGCCGGCGACGGGGCTTTACGCCGGGCGTTTGATGCGTTAAAGCTGAAACTGTCGGAACAAGGGCTGTTCGATGCCGCGCATAAACAAAGCCTGCCCACGCTGCCGAGAGCAATCGGCGTCATTACCTCACCGTCAGGCGCGGCCATCAGGGACATACTGACCGTGTTGCAACGGCGCTTTGCGGCGATACCGGTTATTGTTTACCCGGTTGCGGTGCAGGGCGATAACGCCAAACATGAAATTGCCAGAGCGATAGCCACCGCCAATCGGCTTAAGCAGTGCGACGTTATCATTCTTGGGCGGGGCGGCGGGTCGCTGGAAGACCTTTGGGCATTCAATGAAGAGCTTGTTGCTAGAGCCATTTATGACAGCGAAATTCCGATCATTTCAGCTGTCGGGCACGAAACCGATTTTACCATTGCCGATTTTGTCGCCGACCTGCGCGCGGCAACGCCTTCGGCGGCCGCAGAACACGCTAGCCCCGATCAACAGCAATGGCTGTCCCGATTCATGTACCTGGAATCGCGGCTGCAACAGCAACTGCAACGCAAGCTGAACCAAAAACAGCAGATTCTGGACTGGCTGAGTCAGCGGCTGCAACAGCAACATCCCGGTCAGAAATTGGCAAGAAATGCGCGGCGCATGGATGAACTTGAGGCTAGACTTAAGCTAGCCATACACACACGGCTTCGACATATGGCCGGTAGTATTGAGGCCAAAACAGCCAAATTATGGCAACATAATCCTGCGGTAACCGTCAACAGCCTTAAACAACGGCAAGATTATTTGAGGCAACGCTTGATTGCTGCGACCACACATAAACTGGCGCAACTTAATCAGCGTTTGTTAAATTCCAGTCAGACCTTGCATGCGGTCAGCCCCCTGGCAACGTTAAACCGTGGTTATGCGATGACACTCGACCCGTCTTCCGGGGAAATCATCCGCTCTACCGAACAACTTAAGCTAGGCGATATGGTTCAAACCCGCCTCGCGCA
>CAZAUB010000211.1:0-5148 GCA_964488195.1 uncultured Methylobacter sp.
AAGCTGGAGCTTGGGAACCAGCGAAAACATGGCTACCGATCTTCGCGCGTATGCCACAGCCGCAATACATAGATAGTGGAGTCCTGAATCTCGTAGCGCATTTCATAACGCCCAATCAGGATACGACGAACCTCGCGCGGCTCGAACTCTTCCAGTTTTTCGCCAATATAGGGCTGTTCCAGAAGCCGAGTGGATGTGTTGGTTAACGATTGAACTGCGCGTGCAGCCGCTTGTTTGTTCACCGTAGCTAGAAATTCATAAAGCCGTGCCAGATCAGCCAACGCTTTGCTAGTCCACTTCAACCGCATTAGCGCGGAATAGGTAGCGGCTTGTCGGTATCGAGGCTATTGGCCCACGCTTGCACCGCCTGGTGATCAATGATGTGCCCTGCATCAACATCTGCAAGCGCTTCCAGGGTCAGGCGTCTGCGCTCTTCTTCTTGTCCGAGCCAATCAGCCAGTGCCTGTTTTACAACCCAACCACGCGAGCGATCCAAACGAGCGGCTATTTGATCAACCTTTTCGGCAAGTTCCACTGGAACATTTGCGGTAATCACTTTGGTATTCATAGTTCACTCCTTATAAAATTAAATTTTATCATATAAAGCTCCGTAGGTTGCGCTGGTTCCCAAGCTGGAGCTTGGGAACCAGCGACCAACGAACCAGCGAAATGAATATAGATTATGCAGCTTCAGGGATTTCTATAATTGTCATTATGGTGTTCTCTTCAAAAGGAACAGGTGTCGACAGCATGTCCTGGGCACCCATTTGTAGCGAGTGCAAACAAGCCTCCTTGCTTTTTTCCTGAGCATTAACTCCGGGTAAATCAATAAGCCAACCTATCCACCATCCATCTACTTGTTTAAGCATCGCACGATATTTCATCATTTATCTCACAAAAGGTAATCCTAAATCTTTACATATTGCGCTGGTTCCTAAGCTCCAGCTTGGGAACCAGCGAATCTTTTCATAGCAATTATTATACATAAAAGACCACATCCGCTTCCCAAATGCACGGTTCATTTCAATCAAACCGCGTAGCCTTGGCTGCATCTTTTCGCATCCCAACACATGGGCTTTGCGCTGATTCCCAAGCTCCAGCTTGGGAACCAGCGCAAACGTTTTGATGCCGCCTATCTTTGAACCAAGCCGGTCTGCATGACGTTTACATACTTCAAGTGACGACTGATAAGCGGTATTCATAATAATTGCACTCCGGTTTCCCGAGCGATTCGAAAGATGGGCAAATCTTCCTTAAATTCAGCCCGGCGGATAACGACATCTATTTTTTGCTCGCCTAGTTTTTTATGCCGTTCAAGCAAAAAGTGCAGCTTTGCATCGACCAACTCGGCAGGTTCCTGAATTTCCGGCTCGATATAAAGATCGATGTCCCCTCCCTTGCTCTGCTCATCGATACGTGAACCGAATAACCAGACTCGCGCCGATTGCCCGAAATTCTTTACCGCACTGGCACAAATCACATCGACTTGCGGCTGGCTTAATCGCATGTTTATATCCTTGCTTCAATTTTATATTTCTACTGGTACAAAAAGATCAGTCTACGCGGCTCTATACTGTCGCACATCGATTTGCACCCCTTGGGCAATGGCCGATTCAGCTTGCTGCATGATTGCTTGGGTAATGCTGTCGGTAAAGTATTCCTCTCCGCAGTTATTGCAAATCTGCGCGGGAACATCCTTGAATACCAAGGTTGCGGCATTTCTTTCTAATGTTATGCTGGCTGTTCCGCTAATTGTGTCGCCGTGTTTACAGATAGGGCATTTCATGGGCACCTCCTCTTGAAGTTGTCTTCCCAAAGCGCAAGCTCCGGGTGATAAGCAGTGACAATAATGGTTTCTCCATTATCAGTTTCCGCCGTTAAAATGTGCATGGGTTTATTGTCGATCCAGCCCAATAGTAACTGGCTTGGATACGGTCTGTCATCAGGATAGTCGGCAATAACCTCGCCAGTGCTTAAAATTTCACGGATGTCCGCCTCCGATATACCCCGCTCAAACATGCGCATGATGGCGTGTTTTCTATAGATCAGCTTCATTACGGAAATAACAGTCGCGTAGGTTGGTTTGCATCTTTTCGCACCAACAGTAGGCGCTTTTAGGCGACCCAACACATTGGGGCAGAAATATGCTGGGGTGGAACAACATCGACTTACCACTCATGCTGTTTTTCAACCCGTTGCGCCCTTTGGGTCACGCCGCACACTAGAGTGTACGGTATGGTATCGGCCCAGCGCGCGATTTCTTCAACCGGCAGGCCTTCGCCCCACAAGGTCACCGGATCGCCGGGCTTTGCATCGGCTCCGGTTTCCAGGTCAACGGTGATCATATCCATTGAAACCCTGCCGATCAGCGGGACTCGCTTGCCGTTGACCAGCACCGGCGTTCCGGCTTTGGCATGGCGGGGATAACCGTCGCCATAGCCTATCGCCACGACGCCCAATGTTGTTGGCTTTTCGCATATCCAGCTGCCGCCGTAGCCGACGGTATCGCCTGCTTCGATTTGCTTGACTGCGATTAACCGCGAATGTAGCGCCATAACCGGTTTTAACCCCAGCTGCCGACCTGTTGAATCGGGAAAGGGCGATAGACCGTACAGCATAACGCCGGGGCGTACCCAATCGTTTAAAGACTGCTCCCAGCCCAAGATACCCGCCGAGTTGGCCAAGCTGCGCTCACCGGAAAAACCTGCAACCGTTTCATTGAACAGGCTGATTTGCTTTAATGTTTTATCGTCATTGACATCATCGGCGCTGGCAAAATGCGTCATCAGGCTGATCGGCTGCTTTACCAGGGCGCTCTGGCTTAAGCGCTGATAGGCAGAGCTAAACTCTTTTGCCTTGAATCCTAAGCGGTTCATGCCGGTATCGAGTTTTAACCAGACAGCACAAGCCCCTGGTTCCGCTCCTGCTTCAAGAATGTCCAGCTGGGTTGATGAATGCACCACGGCGTCCAACTGATAATGTAGCAATTCTTCTAATTCTTCGACGCCGGTAAAGCCTTCCAAAACGGCAATCCGGTTTTTAAATCCGGCCTTGCGCAGTCGTATGCCTTCATCGACCCTGGCGACGGCAAAGGCATCAACCTGTTGCAAGGCTGCCGCCATACGCAGCAAGCCATGTCCATAACCGTTGGCCTTGATGACCGCCATGATCTTGGCGTTTGGCGCAATGCTGCGCACTTTAGATAGGTTATGCCCAACGGCATCCAGATCGAGCACCGCATAGGCCGCCGGGGTCACTCATAATCCCCGCTGTTATAGGGATTGCCCGCGAAATTTTCAAAACGGGTATATTGCCCCAGAAAGGTAAGCCTGACGGTTCCCAACGGGCCGTTACGCTGCTTGCCGATGATGATCTCTGCGATACCTTTGTCGGGGCTGTCTTCGTTATACACTTCGTCCCGATACACGAACACGATCAAATCGGCATCCTGCTCGATAGCGCCGGATTCCCGCAAGTCGGACATCATCGGGCGTTTGTTGGGGCGTTGTTCAAGATTACGGTTAAGCTGGGATAAAGCCACCACCGGGACGTTCAATTCCTTGGCCAGCGCCTTTAAGCCCCTGGAAATATCAGAAATCTGCTGCACCCGGTTATCGCCGCTGGACGGCGATTGCATCAATTGTAAATAATCCAGCACTATCAAGCCCAGCTGGCCGTGTTCACGCGCCAAGCGCCGGGCTCTTGAGCGCACTTCGGTCGGCGTTAAGGCCGGGGTATCGTCGATGAATAATTTGGTTTCGGCCAGCATATTGATGGCCGAGGTCAGGCGCGGCCACTCATCGTCCTCCAGTTTGCCGGTTCTGATTTTATGTTGGTCGATGCGGCCTAATGACGACATCATCCGCATCGCCAACGAGTCACCCGGCATTTCCATACTGAATACAGCAACCGGCTTATCGCCTTTAATGGCGATATGTTCCGCCATATTCATCGCGATCGTGGTATTGTGTACCACCGTCATATCTTCTAATAAAAACAATCGGTTACCATCACAGACAAAGCCATAGTAATCATCTACTTGGTCATATTCAATTCGAATACCCGTTTGTTGCCAGGTTCTATTGCATGTCCAGATGGCGGCTTTTTTTCTCTCTATTCTGACAGGAATATCACTCACATCACCTGAAAACCGCACTCGATAAACAGTACTTTGATGGCCTGTTTTTTTAATACTGGCTTGTTTTTCAATGAGTGATGTTCTGAACCCCAAACTGTCGCATAAAAATTTAACTTGCGTTGCTAAGGCAAAGTTTTTCTGTGTGATTTCGTACATTTTGTACTTATGCGCGTAATGACCATCACTATCAATCAAACCCGCCAGCAGTTTTAATCTATTAGCGCGTGAGTTTGCTAAAAATAGCAGGGGAATATGTTTGTTATTTAGTAAGTCCAGCTCTCTTAAAATTTTCTGTAATGAAAAATTATTCTGATGATTGCCTCTTTTTTGAGAACTGACACTATAAATAGGGCACTTATCATTTCCCTGTTTATCCTTTGCCAATTTCTCAGTTAAATGTAAATTTAGCTGTTCTGCATATTCCCTCAGATAATCAACAACCTCTACATCAGTGCTTGCAATATCGACGGAAGCACTTATGCCATCACCCAGCCACAGCCCTAAAAAATAGGGGCAAACCGGCAGCAATTGTTCTGCAAACTCTATAGCAACTTTATAACCTTTGTAATTGTTCTGAAACTTATTTGTAGCGTTGATATAGTCGTTTAGAGGAATATTGAGTACGTCACCGTTTTTATGCTTGCCTTCGTTACGACTGCGCTTTAATGACAGAATATGCGATTCATTGACTCGATAATCCAGAGCTTTATTTTGCCGCACCCAGTACATTACTTCCCGTCCGCGTGCCAAAGACAATACCTGCCTGGGTGTAGAATCATCGCCCATCAGAACATCACCCACCTGTATCTCTTCTACCGCCTTAATTTCACCCGAGTACATTAAAATACGCGTACCTTTGCCAAAGCATTTACCCATGGAAGGCCTACCGGCCACGATAATCAAGTCGGCAGGCTGTAGGCCGGAGGTCAATTCATCAAAATCGGTAAATCCTGTGGCCGCCCCGGTGATAGAGCCTTCCTGTTCAAACAGCGTTTCAATCTTATCGACGG
>CAZAUB010000212.1:0-3150 GCA_964488195.1 uncultured Methylobacter sp.
CTGCAAGAAATAGTCTACCGCATAGGTTTGATGCTTTTTAGGCTGACCGTTTTGCTGCTGCAAAGAGCGAAAATCCATGCGCCGCAGGTCATGAAAGCTTGTGTAGCGATATTGCAACGGCTACGTTTGATGATAAACCAACAAAAACGGTTAGGAAAGAATGATTGGGAGTGACTTGTATCTGTGTCATAAAGGCGGTCAATTGGCCGCCTTTATGAGGGGTCTTGATGATCCGTCAGCCTCAAGGATTGTCGGTAAAAATCGATTAATTGGGCAGGGCTGATAACTTTTGTTGAACTTGAGCCGTGACATCAATCTGTTCGCTGGCATAAATAACGCCATCGGTCAGCAATAAATCAAAGCTTTGATCTTTGGCTATACCGCGAATAACTTCAACGATACGGCTTTGCAATTTACCCAATTCTTCATTACGACGCACATTAAAGTCTTCGCTGAATTCCTGTTGAGCTCTTTTTGCATCCCTTTTCTTGTTCAGGATATCTTTTTCCATATTAGCGCGTGCTGACTCGCCCATCACGGCTGCATCTTTAGCCATTTTGTCATCCATGCTTTGGATTTCTTTTTGTTGGGCGACTAATTGCTTATCGCGCGGTGAAAATTCTTGTTCCAGACGTTTTTTGGCTTTTTCGGCTTGAGGGGCTTTTTCAAGAACGGCAGGTATATTGACAAAACCAATCTTTAATTCAGCAAAACTTACATTGGTAATCAGCAACAGTCCTAAAAATAGGGCGATTTTCATTTTCATTGTTAAACAGGTCTCTGGTTGTAGTGAAATAGAGGGAATAAAAACTTGGGAGTTTTGCTAAATTATAAGGTGGGTACGCTTTTTAAACAAAAAGATTTGAAAAAACTTGCGTGTAGCCTCTGTTTTTATCCCTTAGCAGCCAGCTTGGCTGGCGCACTTTATACACATACTGGAATAAGGGATGGCTTTTAATCGCTCCTTGCTGATCGGTTGACCGCAAACCAGACACAGTCCGTACTGGCCCTTATCTATTCTGGAGATAGCCTGTTTGACCATTTCTATTTCGGTTCTGGCCGCATTGCCCAAGCCATCCAGAACTTCATCATTTTCCGCTTGGGTCGCCTGCTCTTCAAAGTCTTTGTCTAAAGGTTCTTTAACATCATGGGTAATTTTAGCCAGTCGATCATCAAGATCTTCCAGCATGTCAATTAAACTGTGGCGTACTTCTTCATATTCTTTCATAACAAATCCCTCTTGTTGTCCTGCCTTAGTGGCGTTTGAATCTTGCTTTATAATAAAGCCGAATTTCATTTATAACCTAAATATCCTATCATTCCTCATGCAAAATGTGCAAAATGCAATCCATCAGCTATTAGATTCAGCCAATCAGGTCATACTCGGTAAACCCCGGCAGGTTCAGCTTGCGCTTTGCTGCCTGCTGGCTCGCGGCCATTTGCTGATAGAAGATATTCCCGGCGTCGGCAAAACCACGCTGGCGCACACCCTGGCAAAACTGTTGGGGTTAAATTACCAGCGGATTCAGTTCACCAGCGATATTCTACCTGCCGACATCATCGGCGCTTCGGTTTTTGATGCTAAAAATCACGAGTTCAAATTTCATCCCGGCCCGATTTTTAACCAGATGGTATTGGCGGATGAAATCAATCGCGCCACGCCCAAAGCGCAAAGCGCGCTGCTGGAAGCCATGGAAGAGCAGCAGGTGACGGTGGAGGGAACAACCTATCCGCTACTCCAGCCTTTTTTTGTAATCGCCACGCAAAACCCGTCCCATCAAATAGGCACGTTTCCGTTGCCCGAGTCGCAACTGGATCGTTTTTTAATGCGCATAGAACTGGGCTATCCCGATCATCAGGCAGAAAGGCAATTGCTGACCGGGCAAAACCGGCGCAACCTGTGCGAATCACTGCTTGTACAGCTGCCGCCGGAACAATTGCTAAGGATACAGCAGGCGGTTACTCAGGTTTATGCATCTCCCGCCTTGCTTGATTATTGTCAAGCCATCATTAAATTTACCCGCGATTCATCCGAGTATCACTGCGGCTTGTCGCCCAGAGCCGGTCTGGCGCTGCTGACTGCTGCCAAAGCCTGGGCGTTTATGGATCAGCGCGATGCGGTTATCCCGGAAGATATTCAAGCCGTGCTGGCGGCTGTCGCAGGGCATCGGTTACGGGCGGGCAACACTCAATCGGAAGCCATCGTCGCACCCATCTTAGCTAACGTCGCCGTCCATTGAACTTAAAAGAACGCTTTAGGCTCAGCCGGTTTGTTTCAGGTGAAAAAGCGGTCGATGCACCGGTCACCTTAAATCACCGGCGCATCTTTATCTTGCCCACACAACGGGGCTTGGGCTTTGTGTTGCTGATTGCCCTGCTGTTGCTGATTGCCTTTGTGTATAACAATAACCTGGCCTACATGCTGGCTTTTTTATTGGCGAGTGTTTTTTTCGTCACCATCTTACACAGCTACAAAGCGTTAGCCGGTCTGGTGGTGCAAAAAGGCCGGAGCAAAGCCGTGTTTGCCGGGGAAGCGGCCGGGTTCGACATCCATATCAACAACCCCACCGATATGCCGCGCCACCAGTTGCAAATTGCGCTGCAAGACAGACTAAGCTTGACCATGCAGGCACAAAGCACAGCGCATCTTACGCTTTATTCGATAACCCAAAAAAGAGGCTGGCACCAAGCGGGGACGGTCACGCTGTCCAGCACTTATCCACTGGGCTTATTTCGCGCCTGGTCGCCGATCCGTTTTGACCTTAAGGCGTTGGTTTATCCAAAACCGGCGCATCTTGAAATACCTTTTCCCCAGACGCCGTCAGCAGAAGCCCAACAGGGATTTAGCCGCAAGGGTGGCGATGATTATTACGGCCTGCAAGAATACCAGTCCGGCGATTCGATCAAACACATACACTGGAAAGCATTTGCCAAAGGCTTGGGCGTGTTTAGCAAACAATACGGCGGCGAACATTCATCAGAGCAAGTCCGGCTGGATTACGATCTTGCTCCCGGACATAATATTGAAGAACGATTAAGCCAGCTGTGCCGCTGGGTAGTCGATGCGGAGCAAGCCGGAATCAGTTACGGTTTTGCTTTGCCGGGATTAACCCTGCCGCCTGATAACGGCTTGCTGCATTATCGAAAATG
>CAZAUB010000212.1:3250-5143 GCA_964488195.1 uncultured Methylobacter sp.
CCGTGCTCGGCAAACGAATAAGGTTGCCCGTCACCGATAATAAAATGATCCAGCACCCGTATATCGAACAAGGCTAATGCCTGCTTAAGTTTCTCGGTTATCTGTTTATCGGCCTGACTGGGTTCGGAAATACCGGACGGGTGGTTATGGGCAAAGATGACCGCTGCCGCATTATGGCGTAGCGCCTGCTTGGCGACTTCCCTGGGATAAACGCTGGCACCGTCTATGGTGCCTCTGAATAATTCATCCAGTTGTATGACCCGGTGCTGGTTATCCAGAAATAAACAGGCAAACACTTCGTAGCTGTAGCTGCGCAGTTGTGCGCTGAGATAAGAACGGGTTATTTCAGGGCTGGTTAGCGCATTGCCGCGCTGTAGGGCTTCTTTAAAATGCCGCCTAGCCATTTCCAACACTGCCTGGAGCTGGACATAAGTGGCCTCGCCTAAGCCTTTACCTTGGCAAAAGTGTTGCTGGTCGGCGCCTAATAAGGCGTTCAGGGAACCAAAGTCGGTCAACAGATCACGTGCCAGATCAACCGCTGATTTTCCTGGCGAACCGGTGCGCAAAAAAATAGCCAGCAGTTCCGCGTCGGTTAAAGCGGCCGAACCGCGTTGCAGTAGTTTTTCTCTGGGCCGGTCTTCTGCCGCCCAATCCTTAATGGACATAGGCCTCTCCTTATATGATTGAAATTTAAGCATAGAAGAATTTGGTTAGACTTGCCATAATAACGGCTTTATTCAAGTTTTCGGGCATTACTTATTAACAAGCATATTTTATTGGCTGTCAGCGGCGGCATTGCTGCGTACAAGTCGGCTGAATTGGTCAGGTTGTTGCGAAAACAAGGCGCAACGGTGCGCGTGGTGATGACCCGTTCGGCCATGCAGTTTGTCAGTCCGCTGACCTTTCAGGCGCTTTCAGGCCATCCGGTGCATACCGAATTGCTTGATGCGGATATGGAAAATGCCATGGGGCATATCAGTCTGGCGCGCTGGGCTGATATGCTGATTATTGCTCCGGCCACGGCCAATACCATTGCAAAATGCAGCCACGGTTTGGCTGACGACTTAGTATCAACACTCTATCTGGCGACAACCTGTCCTGTTTTCGTTGCCCCGGCCATGAATCAGGCCATGTGGCATAAGCCGGTCACTCAGGAAAATATTCAAAAACTCAAAAGCCACGGCGTTATTGTGATCGGCCCCGAACAGGGCGACCAGGCTTGCGGCGAAACAGGTTTCGGCAGGATGTCCGAGCCTGACGAAATTTGCAGACGTTTAATGGTCGAACCGACAACACAGTGTTTACGCGGGCTTAAAGTTTTAATCAGCGCCGGGCCCACCCGCGAACCTTTGGATCCGGTACGCTACATCAGCAACCGCAGTTCCGGAAAAATGGGTTATGCACTTGCCAACGCCGCATTAAAAGCAGGCGCCAAAGTCACGCTGGTGAGCGGCCCGGTGACGCTTTCGGCACCAATGCATGCAGACTTGGTAAGCGTCGAAACTGCGGCGCAAATGTATGCGGCGATTATCGCCAAAGCCGCAGAACATGATATTTACATAGGTGCGGCAGCCGTTGCAGATTACAGCCCCGTGCTGATCGAAAAAGAGAAAATAAAAAAACAGACGGAACAAACCACGCTAACGTTGCAAAAAACCAGGGATATTCTGGCGGACGTTGCACAACTCAGTAATAATCGCCCGTTCACGGTCGGATTTGCCGCAGAAACCCATAATCTTGAACAATATGCTCAGGACAAATTGGCGAAAAAAAATCTGGATATGATTGCGGCAAACTGGGTGGGGCGCGATCTTGGCGGCTTTGATAGTGAGCAAAATGCATTGCAGGTTTTCTGGAAAAATGGTCAAAAAGCTCTGGCAATGACCGACAAAA
>CAZAUB010000213.1:0-5137 GCA_964488195.1 uncultured Methylobacter sp.
GTTGATTTTGATGAGGCGTATCGTATGCTGGAAAATGGCGAGATAGAATCGGCAATACCTATTATTGCGATTCAGTGGCTGGCATTGAACAGGCAAAAACTTAAACAACAGTGGGGGTTAACAAAGGAGGAGGTACTGCAAAATTAAAGCCCTGCAATTATGTTTTGCAGAGCTTCAACGCACTAACAATTAATCGACTATCTTACATTTATTCCGCGAAGCATCTACTCGGTCACGAAGTTCCTTACCGGGCTTAAAATGCGGCACATGTTTTTTTGATAAGGCTACCGATTCACCAGTTTTAGGGTTACGCCCCATACGAGGGGGACGCAAATGTAGCGAAAAGCTACCAAACCCTCTAATCTCGATTCTTTCACCGGAAGATAACGCCTGATTCATTTGTTCAATAATACATTTTACCGCTATCTCCACATCTTTCTGTGCCAGATGCGGTTGATGTTTGGCTAATGCTTCAATTAATTCTGATTTTGTCACAATCTATCCTGCGAAAACAAACAAACACAAGGGGCATGTACTGATACATACCCCCACATGATTTTTATTTTTCCATCTGCTTAAAGATGTCGGCGAAGGTCGGTGCGCCAACTGATTGTTGCTGGGAATGATCTTTAACAGTGTGAGTCTCTTCTTCGCTATCTTTTGCTTTAATAGATAAAGAAATTGATTTGCTTTTCTTATCTACGCCGATGAACTTGGCTTCAAGTACATCGCCTTCTTTTAGCAAGGTTCTAGCATCTTCAACGCGGTCACGCTGAATTTCAGAAGCACGTAAATAGCCTTCAACATGATCAGCTAAAGTGATAACCGCACCCTTGGCATCAACTTCTTTCACAGTTCCTTTTACCAGACTGCCCTTTTCATAGGTAGCCAGGAAGTTTTGAAACGGATCTTGTTCAAGTTGTTTGATACCTAAAGAGATGCGCTCACGTTCGGAATCAACTGCTAAAATAACAGTTTCCAGCTCATCGCCTTTTTTGAAGTCACGAACCGAGGCTTCGCCTTCATCTGCCCAGGAAATATCGGACATATGAACCAAGCCGTCGATACCGCCATCCAGGCCGATGAAAATACCAAAATCAGTAATTGATTTGATTTTCCCTGAAATTTTATCGCCTTTATTGTGTGTTGCAGCAAAATCATCCCAAGGATTGGTTTTGCACTGTTTCATGCCTAAAGAAATACGACGACGCTCTTCATCGATTTCCAAAACCATGACTTCGACATCATCGCCCAATTGAACGAGTTTGGAAGGATTTACGTTTTTGTTAGTCCAGTCCATTTCAGAAACATGAACCAAACCTTCTACGCCTTCTTCGATTTCAACAAAGCAACCGTAGTCAGTCAGGTTGTTTACTTTACCGAATACGCGTGTGCCGGCAGGGTAGCGACGGGCAATGTTTTGCCATGGATCTTCACCCATTTGCTTCATGCCTAATGAAACACGGTTTTTATCTTTGTCGTATTTTAAGACCTTAACTTTAATTTCTTGGCCGATTTCTACACACTCGGATGGATGACGCACGCGTCTCCATGCCATATCGGTTATGTGTAACAGACCGTCAATACCGCCGAGGTCGATAAACGCGCCGTAATCAGTCAGGTTTTTCACCACACCGGTAACGACTGCGCCTTCTTCCAGCGTTTTGAGCAATTCTTCCCTTTCTGCGCTGTATTCTTTTTCTACAACAGCACGACGAGACAGAACCACGTTGTTACGTTTTTGATCGATTTTTATAACTTTGAATTCCAGATCACGATTTTCCAGGAAAGTCGTGTCTCTGATTGGGCGAACATCTACTAATGAACCCGGTAAGAATGCGCGTAATGCACCCACAGCCACGGTGAAACCGCCGCGAACTTTACCGTTAATACGGCCGATAATGGTTAACTCTTTTTCAAAAGCATTTTCAAGTTCAGACCAAGCTTTGTTTTTCTTCGCTTTATCTCGGGAAAGAAGTGTAGCACCAAGGCCGTCTTCAAATAAATCAAGGGCAACCTCGACTTCGTCGCCAATGGTAACCTCTAATTCACCATCGTTATTGAGAAACTGCCATTTTGGAATGACACCTTCTGATTTTGAATGCGTACTGACGATGACCATATCGTTTTCGATATCAACAACCGTACCCATTAACATGGCACCAGGACGCATTTCCGTCTTGATTAGACTTTCTTCAAATAATTCAGCAAAGCTTTCGCTCATTTTCCATTCCCAAGCCTGTCGAAACACGAACAAGCCTTTTCTTTATCAAAGTTAAAAAAAGACCACAAAAACTATTTTTTATGGCCACATAAAAAATCCTTAACGGATTAAATTCAGTACTTCTTCAATAACAGAATCCAATGTCATATCCGAAGAATCGATATAAAGCGCGTCGCTCGCCATAGCTAACGGGGCGGTCTTACGCTCCATATCCCGACGATCGCGTTCTTCTATCTCATTTATTATCTGCGCTAGGTTAGCATCAATCCCTTTTTCTATCAACTGTTTATATCGTCTTTTGGCTCTTTCATCAGCGCTGGCAGTTAAAAATACCTTGTTTTGGGCTTCAGGAAAAACCACCGTTCCCATATCGCGCCCGTCTGCAACCAGGCCTGACAGCTGTTTAAAATCTTTCTGCTTTTGCAATAAAACACGCCTGACTTCAGGGAGTGCCGCAACGATGGAAGCGGCATTACCTGTGCTTTCAAGGCCTAACTGGGCGGTAATGTCCTCATCATCCAGCCTAACAATTAATTCATCACCACAATCAAATTCCAGCACCATCGCCTGGGCTATATTGACTATGGCAGTTTCATTTGCCAAATCAACATGCTGCTTTAACGCCGCAACTGCCAGCGAACGATAAATAGAACCGCTATCCAGATAGTTCCAGCCCAGTTTTTTCGCTACCGCCCTGCTAACCGTGCCTTTTCCTGCGCCGCTAGGGCCATCAATAGTCAATACAGGAATACTCACTAGCCTTCCCTGCAAACCAGATCAAGACCTAAGCGCTTTGCCAGGTTTCTAAATTCAGGAAACGAGGTATTCACATTTTCACAATCGTGGATGATAATCGGCGCATTAGCGCGCAAACCAGCAATTGAAAACGACATCGCAATTCGATGATCGCCATGGGATATAACCTCACCCCCGCCAATTGATCCGCCTTGAATGATCATGCCATCCTCGGTCGACTGTGCGTCTACGCCCAAGATTTGCAGGCCGTCCGCCATCACCTGAATGCGATCCGATTCTTTTACCCTAAGCTCTTCCGCACCGGTCAACCGTGTCCGGCCTTCTGCACAAGCAGCGGCGACAAACAACACCGGGAACTCATCAATAGCCAGCGGCACCAAATGCTCAGGAATGTCTATGCCTTTAAGAGGACTGTAAACAACATGCAGGTCGGCTACCGGCTCGCCGCCGACAGTGCGCTCGTTAAGCACTTCAATGTTGGCGCCCATCAACCGAAGGATGTCGATGACGCCGGTACGCGTAGGATTAATGCCCACATGCTTTAACAACAGATCAGAACCCGGCGCAATAGACGCCCCGACCAGAAAAAATGCCGCCGATGAAATATCGCTGGGCACATCAATATCGCTTGCCGTTAAACGGCCTTCGGCAGTAATACTGACTTTATTGCCTTGTTGCTTGACCGGATAATTAAAGCCGGACAGCATGCGCTCGGTATGATCGCGGGTAGGCGCAGGCTCGGTAACGCTGGTTACGCCTTGCGCGTACATGCCTGCCAGCAGCAAACAGGACTTAACCTGAGCGCTGGCCATCGGCATCGCGTAATCGATGCCGATCAACTGCCCTGCCTTGCCGGTAATGTGCAAGGGCGCCGTGCCGCGCTCAGTGGTTTTTATATCCGCGCCCATGGCTGCTAATGGCTCCGTGACCCGTTTCATCGGCCTGCCGGACAATGATTTATCGCCGGTTAATACCGAGTTGAATGACTGGCCTGCCAATAAACCGCTCAGCAAACGCATAGAAGTCCCTGAGTTGCCCAGATACAAATCGTTTTTCGGCGCTTTTAAGCCGTGTTTGCCGACGCCGTGTATGGTTAGTTCGCCATTGACCGGGCCTTCAATCTCAACGCCCATATCGCGAAAAGCCTGCAAGGTTGCCAGCGCGTCTTCCGCTTCGAGAAAGCCTTTGACATGAGTCACGCCTTCAGCCAGCGAGCCCAGCATAATTGATCGGTGCGACATGGACTTATCGCCGGGCACGCGTGCCTCGCCTTGTAATTTACCGCCTGGTTGAACGTGAAATGTGATTGATTTTGACATATTAATTATTATCGAACTGGTCAAGAAAGCGTTGCCGTGCGTTTCTGGCATACGTAAAGGTTTCAAAAAGTTGCCGGCTATCATTCGTTTCCAGCAATCGTTGTATTTTATCCAATTCCCCCTTCAACTGCTCGATTAAAGGGATGATTTCGTTTTTATTGGCGGCGCAAATATCCTGCCACATCGTCGGATCGCTGGACGCAATCCGGGTAAAATCCTTGAATCCGCCCGCCGCATATTTAAAGATTTCACTCTGCTCGTCTTTATGACCGAGCATATCGACCAGCGCAAAGGCCAGAATATGCGGCAAGTGACTGGTTGCCGCCAACACGCCGTCATGATGCTGCACATCCATCACCGACACCAACGATCCCAGCCGCTCCCAGAAACATTGGATTTTCTGCACGGCTTCAGGCCGGGTATTGCTGACCGGTGTGATAATCAGACGTTTATTCTGAAATAAATCGTCAACCGATGCAGTCACGCCGCTTTGTTCTGCTCCGGCAATCGGATGAGCGGGAACCAGATTATCCGGTACAACGCCGAAAACCCGCTCTGCTGCGGAGATAACGCTGCCCTTGGTGCTGCCGACATCGGTGTAAATCGCGCTATCCGACCAAAACGGTTTAAGCAACGCAAAGATACTTTCGATACTCGCAACCGGCGTCGCAATCACCACACAATCAGCGCCTTGAACGGCTTGCGACAGCTCCAGACTATAATCATCAATAACACCTAACCGTTTTGCCGCTTGCAGATTTTGCTCGTCCTGCTTGCGACCGTATCCGACTATGTTATGACTTAAACCCTGTTGCCGTGCTGCGCGGGCGATAGACCC
>CAZAUB010000214.1:0-5074 GCA_964488195.1 uncultured Methylobacter sp.
TAGTTTCCCACGTCAATAGACTAATCATGTTAATTTTTGGTATAATTAATAAGATTATCGGAAGCTTTAGGGTTATCCGTTTTTGTAAGTTTTCATTTCATCAATCTGGAGAATATCTATGCCAATTAAAGTTGCAATCAATGGTTATGGTCGTATTGGACGTAATATCGTTCGCGCATTATACGAAGCAGGCCGTACCAATGAAATTCAAATTGTTGCAATCAATGATTTAGGCGACGCTGCAACGAATGCTCACCTGACTCAATATGACTCAGTGCATGGAAAATTTCCTTTCGAAGTGAGCGTTGATGGCGACTACATCGTTATCAACGGCGATAAGATTAAGGTTTTCTCAGAAAGAGATCCGTCAAAACTACCGTGGGGCGAACTGGGTATTGATGCTGTTCACGAATGCACCGGTTTATTTACCAGCAAAGCCAAGGCATCCGCGCACATTGCTGCCGGCGCAAAAAAGGTTATTATTTCAGCACCCGGCGGCAACGATGTTGATGCAACCATAGTCTACGGCGTAAATCATGATGTTCTAAAAGCATCAGATACTGTCATTTCAAATGCATCATGCACGACCAACTGCTTAGCGCCATTAGTTAAGCCTTTGCTCGACACCGTTGGTGTGGTGCATGGTTTAATGACCACCATTCACTCCTACACCAACGATCAGGTTCTGACTGACGTCTATCACAGCGATTTACACCGCGCCCGCTCAGCCACGCAATCTATGATTCCTACAAAAACCGGTGCGGCTGCCGCTGTTGGCCTGGTATTGCCTGAACTGGTTGGAAAAATGGATGGTTTCGCAATGCGTGTACCGACTATTAACGTTTCTGTTGTTGATTTAACCTTTCAAGCATCCAGAAATACCAGCAAAGAAGAAATTGACCAAATACTGAAAACAGCATCCGAAGGCTCATTAAAAGGCATTCTGGACTTCAATACAAAACCACTGGTTTCAATTGACTTTAATCATAATCCTGCATCGTCAATTTATGAAGCTTCATTGACCAAAGTCATGAATGGCGACTTTGTAAAGGTTCTATCCTGGTATGACAACGAATGGGGCTTCTCAAACCGTATGTTGGATACGACAATTGCTTTAGTCAACGCGAAATAACGGATTTCCTACATAATGTTAAGAAGAACCAAAATTTTAGCAACACTGGGCCCTGCTACGGACAAGCCCGGCGTACTTGAAGGCATGTTTGCAGCAGGCCTTGACTTTGTTCGCATGAACTTTTCACATGGTTCTGCTCAAGACCACATTAACAGGGCCAACGCTGTCCGTGAACTTAGCTTAAAAACCGGTAGACTGGTAGGTATTCTGGCTGATTTACAAGGACCTAAAATTCGCATTGCCCGTTTTAAAGATACCAAGGTATTTTTAAATGAGGGGCAGAATTTTGCTCTGGACATCAATTTTGACCCGATGGCTGGCGACAATACTCAAGTTGGCATTACTTACGAACCTTTAGCGTTAGAAGTCAAGCCAGGCAGCAGACTGCTACTGGATGATGGACGTATCGTACTTGATGTGGTCAATGTTGAAAACATGCGCGTTAACTGTACCGTTATCGTTGGTGGCGACCTGTCTAATAACAAGGGTATCAACCTGCTGGGCGGTGGTCTATCTGCGGCCGCATTAACCGACAAAGACAAAGAAGATATTAAAACGATTGCGATAATGAAATGCGATTATGTCGCCATTTCTTTTCCACGCACCGCTGAAGATCTTCATGAAGCGCGCCGCCTGTTGGTTGCTGAAGGCTGTCATGCCGGTATCGTATCCAAAGTTGAGCGGGCCGAAGCCTTGGATGTTATTGACGAAATCATTCTGGCATCGGACGCAGTCATGGTTGCTCGTGGTGATCTCGGCGTCGAAATTGGTGATGCCAACCTGCCTGCCGTGCAAAAAATGCTGATTAAACGCACCAGAGAACTCAATCGTGTTGCAATTACCGCCACACAAATGATGGAATCAATGATAGACAATCCGATTCCTACTCGCGCCGAAGTCTTTGATGTTGCCAATGCGGTTTACGATGGCACCGATGTCATTATGCTATCTGCAGAAACAGCATCGGGTAAACACCCGATTAAAGCGATTGAAGCAATGCATCGCGTTTGTGTTGAAGCGGAAAAACAACCCAAAGTTCGTGTCTCAGGGCATCGTGTTGAACTTCAATTTGAGCGCGTCGATGAAGCCATTGCAATGTCTGCCATGTATCTGGCTAACCACACCAAAATTCATGGTATTGCTGCGTTAACCGAATCAGGCTCTACAACATTATGGATGTCCAGAATCAGCTCGGGCATCCCAATTTTTGCGTTCAGCCCGCAACAAGAAACGCTTGGCAAAGTCACTTTATACCGCGGTGTTTTTCCTGTACTTTTCATTCATGACCTTAGCGATCATGCTGAAGTAAACAGGGCGATCATTGCTGAGCTAAAAAGGCGCGGCGTTGCTGCGGACGGTGACACATTCATCATCACTCAAGGCGACCTGGAAGGTATCCCAGGCGGCACCAATGCTTTAAAAGTTATCACTGTTGGACAAGACTTAACTCATTAAAGCTTTGTTGACTCCTTGATAGTTCTCAGTCCGATAATTACACTTTGCAATAGAAGTTTCATCTTAATGGTCTGAAAATTTTAATTTTTTCAGTCCATTGTTTTTGGTAGATGCATTCAACTAAAAATTTTTGTCCTTTAATACGACACATTATGCATGGCTCCTTATTCAGGCAGAAATTACAAACAAAGCGCAGACTCAAACTGATAAAAATCACCAATTTCTTGGTAGTGTTCATTTTATATTTTCATAACACTTTTTATAGACCCCGCTTATGCCGGTATTTTTTGCAAGACTTTCTAAAGACGATTTTATAACTGTTTTCTCGAAGTCCAGCAAGACGGTTAGGCATATATATTCAGCTTCATCCAGAGCGCCCATTCAATGGGATTAAAGTCGGGATTAGGCAGGCAAAAATCTCAGGCGTGACCACTACTTTTTGTGCGATTCAAGCGGTCAGTCATTTTGCTTTATGAAAGCAAACAGTGTCACAAATAACAGGGTATTATCAGTGTGCGTCTGTCGTTTGAGATAATAGATAAATCACTTTAAAAGCCGTTTACACACCGTAACCCCGTACCCCCTACTTTCAACGTTCATCCGACCTTTCCCTGTAATTAGAGCGTTCGCTTTCCCGTTTTTTCAGCACCATAGGCAGGATAACCGCCTGAATACATGGTCGCCAAAATAGCACCTGAATTAAGAAGTCAACATGCCTTGCAACCTATAAGCGCTAATTCGATTCTTGTATTTTATTTTTCAAGTGTTCTTACTGCTCAATGCTAAGTCCACTTGAACGACCGCTCCGCTCTTCATCTCGACAAAATACATGCCTTACTTTCATAGCGTTTAATCCTGTGCATTAGACTCTTAAGCGTAGCGTGTAATCCGCTCAAAGGACTGCTTTTGGTTGACATAACAGTTGGATGTATATCAACACTCAAAAGTCACTACCTCCTGTTCCTGTATTTTTAAGAAGTTTGAATTTTTGTCGAGTTCTTGGATACGCTTAAGCGAATTCAACCATACAAAAATCCGGCATTATCTATTGAAAAAAATCTACTATGCACTTCTCTGCTGCTTTGCCCGTTTGCCCGTCATTCTTGATGACTTATATCTTAATTTACAAAAAAAAACCCTCGTCACCTATTGGTAACGAGGGTCTCCATTCCTTAACTGACAACCAAAGTTATCAGCTAATTATTTCATTAGATGAAAGATGGAATTAATGGAGCATCTACCATAACCATTTGACGGCTGCCAGCTTCATCAAAGAAGAATAACAAACCAGCAAAACGGCTGTCTGGATCATAGATCAAGTCAGCTAAACGGTAAACTTCCCAAGCAGCGTCAGAAGCAGTAACTTGTACAGTTCTTGTTGTACCTGGAGCGATTGGACTGTTATCGCTAACAGTCAAACCTTCTTCAGCCAACAAGTCATCTGGATAGCCTGTTTCATCTACATGAACTTTAGGATCTAAGAATCGAACACCAGCAGTGTTGAACTCACCCAAACGCACTGCAGAATCACCATTATTAGTGATAGTCAATGTCATTTGCATAGCACGACCTGGTACACGATAAGTTGCATCTTCAACTTTAACGTTAACAGTTTTTGCAGGCATTTCAATTGGTTTCATACCGCGTAACAAACCAGCTTGCAATGGAGTTGTTACAGGATACGCTGCGTTTGTGCTGCTCATACCGAAAGCAACAATACCAATCGTAGCTACTGCAAAACCCAAAGCAACTTTCTTATCAGCAGCAGTAATCAAAGAATCTGCTTTTCCTGCTTCCATAGCGAGGTAACGTGGTACGAATATTGGTTTACGAGCCCAATATCCCAACCAAGCCAAACCTATGGCATACCAGAAAGCGTGCCAGAAGTAAGTGTTGCCCAGATTATATGTTTCCAAGTTGATAGTATCACCTAGTAACGTAGTAATTGGGTTAACAAATGATCCCATAGTACCAGTAACAGTAACCCATTTACCTGGACCGATGATTGGACCACCGCCTTTAACGTTCATCATAGTGTGTACGTGCCAATCGCCTGGACGACGTGCTTTTAACAATACTTTAAACTCATAAGTCTCACCCAGTTCCAGAGTAACCGAACGAGGAACTAATTGACCACCGATCCATGAACCTTGACGAATAAATACAGGTCCTGGAATACCGATGTTCAAGAATGAGATATCTGGTAAATCAACAGTTTCAGGCCATCCCGCAAACACATGGAATTTACCAGAAATTGTCATAGTATCATTAACAGGCACTGTATCTTTTGACCAGTTCAAGTCAAACCAGTGAATTGTACGCATACGCATAAATGCAGCTTGCGACTTTTCACCATGAGCAGATGCAGTTGGTGCGTAAAACATCGCTGCTGTAACAGTTACCAGCAGTGCGACAAAGGATAATTTAGCAACCTTGTCTTTTATTAATTTCATATATCCTCCTCTATAATAGAGAATCTATAGTTTT
>CAZAUB010000215.1:0-5041 GCA_964488195.1 uncultured Methylobacter sp.
TCTACCTCCTGCATCCTTGCAGTCGTGGATCCCGGCAATCCCTGCCGGGATGACGGTGTCTCGCAGGCACTTGTGTATAAAGAGCTTGGGAACCAGCAAGACTGCCAAACCGCATGAACACCCTGAATCAACCGGTCGGCATATTGACCGGGATAGGCGCTCAAACCGCAAACCGCTTGCAAAAACTCGGCCTTTGCGTAATTCAGGATTTGATTTTCCACCTGCCCCTGCGTTACGAAGACCGAACCCGCGTTTACCCGATCGGTACACTAAAGCCGGGCATGACCGCGCTGATCAGCGGCAAAGTTGAATTTATCGATGTTTTACCCAGAGGCCGAAAAGGCTTAGTCTGCCGTATCAGCGACGGTAGCGGCTTTATCAACCTGAAGTTCTTCCATTTTACCGCCAGCCAGCACAACGCGTTAAGGCCCGGCACATCGATCAGCTGCTTTGCCGAAGTTCGCTATGGCTATGCCGGGCTGGAAATGGTGCATCCCGAATACAAGGTCATCGCCAATCCTGACGACTGTATTACTGAAACGCGCTTGACCCCGGTTTATCCGCTGACCGAGGGTCTCAGCCAGAATGTCATACGCAAGGCGGTTAAACAGGCTTTAGACTTGTGCAGCCAGTATCCTGAGCTGCTGACCGACTGGATACCCGCGTCGATCTTAGAGCAATACCATTACCCTGCCCTCGCCGATGCGATCCAGACTCTTCATGCGCCGGATGAATCGGTGTTGGCGGTTTGCTGTCGCGAAACCGCCCTACAACGACTGGCCTTTGAAGAGCTACTGGCGCATTATTTAAGCCTGAGAATAACCCGGAATAAAACCAAAGCCTGGCTAGCGCCCTCTTTCTCCGAAACGGCGACTGGTAACACTGCCAAAGAGCATTTCATCCGCTCGCTGCCGTTCAAACTGACCGGCGCGCAGCAACGGGTGATTGCCGAAATTGAAGCTGATTGCCGATCACAACACCCGATGATGCGGCTGGTACAGGGCGATGTCGGCTCCGGCAAAACCGTAGTCTCAGCCTACACGGCATTACTGGCGTTAACGGCTGGTTATCAGGTGGCAGTGATGGCCCCGACCGAGTTGCTGGTGGAACAACATAAGCGCAATTTCAGCGCCTGGTTTGACGGCTTTCAAACCCAGGTTATGTACTTAACCGGACAACTCAAAGGCAACGCCAGGAAAGAAGTTTTACAAGCGCTGGAGGACGGCACGGCGGGAATTATCATCGGCACTCATGCCTTGTTTCAGGACAATGTGAACTTTCACCGCCTCGGCCTGATTATTATCGATGAACAACACCGCTTCGGCGTACATCAGCGGCTGGCGCTCAGGGAAAAAGGCCAGCAGGGCGGCGTCAGGCCGCACCAGTTAGTGATGACCGCCACGCCGATACCCCGCACCTTGGCCATGCTGCAATATTCCGACCTGGACATATCCATTATCGATGAGCTGCCGCCGGGCCGAAAACCGATCGTCACCAGCGTGATTCCCGCCGAACGCCGCGCCAATGTAATCGACCGGATTAACGGCTGGGTCGGCAAAAAAAGACAGGTCTATTGGGTCTGTACGCTGATTGAAGAGTCCGAAGTTTTACAGTGCGAAGCGGCGGAAAAAACCGCAGAAACACTGACACAGGCCTTGCCGAACGTACGCGTTGCCCTGATCCACGGGCGCATGAAATCCTTTGATAAAGATGCGGTCATGCAAGCTTTTAAAAATCACCAGATTGATTTGCTGGTCGCCACCACCGTCATAGAAGTCGGCGTCGATGTGCCCAATGCCGGACTAATGATTATCGAAAACCCGGAACGCCTTGGCCTTTCCCAACTGCATCAACTGCGTGGTCGGGTCGGTCGAGGAAATGACGACAGCTATTGCCTGTTGATGTATCAATCGCCTTTGTCCGATACCGCCCGCCATCGTCTGGGAGTGTTACGGGACAGCAACGACGGCTTTGTCATTGCCGAAAAAGATCTTGAATTGCGCGGCCCCGGCGAAGTCATGGGTACCCGGCAGACCGGGCAAATGCATTTTAAAATTGCCGATTTGGCCAGGGATTCCGATTTACTGGATACCGTCCAACAGATCGGCGACAGCTTTTTTACTCACGCGCCCGAAGCCATACAACCCTTGTGTGATCGCTGGCTGGGCACATCAACAGAATATTCCGAGGTTTAATCCAGTTGTCTACCAGAAGCTTTTTATTTAACCGGGAACCCTTATGGGTGGAAAACCGCTCAGGCACACGCCACACCCTACCTGAAATCGTACAGTCATGGACTTATGAGCCGGGATCGCTGACCCAGCGCCTACGCGATTATTACGGCGATGCGATAGCCGTTAAAATCCTGCTGCAACGATGGAATACGCCGTTTTTAACCGAACGCAGACTGCTGGACTTACCCGAAAACAAGTACAGCCTGATCCGCGAAGTGTTGCTCCACGCCGACGGAAAACCGCTGATTTTAGCCCGAACCATCATCCCGGCAAGCACCATCAAAGTGGCTAAAAGCAACCTGGCGCATCTGGGCAGTCGTCCGCTGGGGGAAGTGATTTTTTCCTATCCCAAACTGGAACGCATCGAAATGGATGTCACCTTGATTAACCCGCCAACCTGGACGCAGCCTGCTATAGCTGAAGCCCATATCAACCAGCCGATCTGGGGAAGAAGAACTGTCTACGCGATTGCGCAACGACAAATGCTGGTCAGTGAGTTTTTTTTACCGGGGGTTTTGGAGGTTTTTTAGCTGGGCATGGAGGACAGCTTTAACAGGAGTGCAAGCTTTGCTTGCGCAGCAGGCGAAGCCTGCACTCCAAACCGCGTTTCGTACCTTTAACACCTTACGAGCTGACCATGTTAAAACGCTATAAACATCGCCCCGCACACCTTCTGCTAGATAATGCCAGTTACTTTATAACCGGCAGTATTTATCTAAAACGCCACCTATTAAACGATCAACTTAAAGAACAGTTGACGGCCTTGTTGCAACAAACGTTTACTGAATTTTCCTGGACGCTGGAACATTGGGTGGTGCTGAATAACCACTACCATCTGATGGCGTTTAGTCATAAAGGCGAGGATTTACCGAAAATCATAGGTCGGGTGCATTATCAATCGGGGCAATTAATCAGAAAAGCTTATCCCTCTAATTTACCGGCGTGGTGGAATTACTGGGATTATTGCCCCCGTGATGAAAAAGACTATTTAATTCACCTTAACTATTTGCTGAACAATCCGGTAAAACATGGCTATACGAAAAATCTGGCGTATTATCCTTTTTCCAGTTTTCATCAGCACATTGAGAAAATTGGCCGGGAAAAGTTACGCCGACAATTTAGCGATAACCCGAAATACCAATCCTTAATTCTGACCGAAGACGACTTTTAAATAAACGGCGGGAGTGCAAGCTTTGCTTGCAAGGCAGGCGAAGCCTGCACTCCAACACCCTGATTCTTATTCCGGCCTACGCCGCATTGGCAATAACAATAGCCCGTTTCGGGGCTGGCAAGCCCTCGCAAGTCAGTTGCGGATTATCCTCATCCAGAAAATCTTTCAGCGAATGGAACGTCATCCATTCGGTAGTACGCTGCTCTTCAATGCTGGTTACGGTGACATCGACCAAGCGGATATTTTTAAATCCGCAGCGTTTTAACCAGCTGATCAAGGTGTCGCAGCTGGGCAGGAACCAGACGTTGCGCATTCTGGCGTAACGGTCTTCCGGCAGCAATACCTGGCCCAGGCCGCCGTCGATAATCAGGGTTTCCAACACCAGTTCGCCGCCGGGTTGCAGGCAGTCTCTTAATTCCAGCAGATGATCAATCGGCGAGCGGCGATGGTACAGTACCCCCATCGAAAATACCGTGTCGAATGCTTTCAAACCATAAGGCATGTCTTCTATGCCCATCGGTAGGACGTAAACTGGCGCTTCTCCATATAACTTTCTGACCAGCTGAAACTGCATCACGTTGAGTAGCATGGGGTCGATGCCGACCACCATCTTTGCACCGGCACCCAGCATACGCCAACAGTGATAGCCATTGCCGCAGCCGACATCTAAAACCAGCCGGTGTTCCAGCGGCGCGATATGGTCTTTTAGCCGGTTCCACTTCCAGTCTGAACGCCATTCGGTGTCTATGTGGATACCGAATAAGTTGTAGGGGCCTTTGCGCCAGGGATACAGGGCTTTTAACTGGCTTTCAAATTGCTGTTTTGCTGTCGTTGACAGGTCATCCATACCGCCTATCTGCACCGCATCGGCATCCAGCAATCGCTGTGTGGTGGGCAATACCGGCACACTATCAACTAGCGCCTGCCACTGCGCTAAGTCGCCATGTTTGGTTTGCTCAAAGCCCTGTTCCAGCTGCTGCGGCAGAATTTTGGCCCAGGCCTCGGCCTTGGCATCAGTCAGCGCATTGTATAAGGGTTGGTAGTCAATCATTTCAGCGCAATCCCCGCTGAAGGTTTCAATCGCACTAAATCTGCTGGATTTGATAATGGAGTTTTTAAAGCGATAGATTTTCGACGTAGCTTAATCATTTCTTGGTGATAGATTTCAAGTCTGTACAAAATTGGTCTCAAGCATTTTTAAGTAGATAAATGCCGTAATGTGGTCTGTTGATTTCTTTAAGTTAAAACGAATATCAATTTAAATTTAGGTGCGACCAGTTTCATTGTGAATACAAACTATCCAATCACTGTCGATCAAAACTGACATCACCAAAATTCTCTATAGTTTAAACAATTCTCAAGTGGAATCCTAGGTTATCAGCTTCTTGAGCTGATAACCTAGGCTATTGGGTTGATCAAGCCTTGATGTGTATCAGCATGATTTACGCAGGATTTTTAGAAAAATATCCGAAATGATTATCAGAGTCAATTGATGGGTGGGATCGATTTGGGATACGCTTGCGAAAAGACTGGAGCGAAAAAATCAAAATTCTCGTGGATGAAAAAATGATGAGGGCATAATTATACTCATCATGAGTCAAAAATTGGTTTAAGTAATCGCGCTAACACGCTGAAT
>CAZAUB010000216.1:0-5014 GCA_964488195.1 uncultured Methylobacter sp.
CTCAAGCGCCGCGCTCCTTCAACCACACAAGAAGCTGATCCATCGGCATCGCCTTGGCGACAAACCAGCCCTGTACCAAATCGCAGCCGAGACCGCGCACAAGATCCAGTTCGGCCTGGGTTTCCACGCCCTCGGCAACAGTGATGAGGTTCATTTTTTTTGCCATCTCGATGGTTGCGGCCAGAATAGCGCGTGCGGCGGTTTTCTTGATGGCGCCCTGAACAAAGCTTCGGTCAAGCTTGAGTTCGCCGAAAGGAATGCGCTGCAATTGCTCCATGGACGAATAGCCCGTGCCAAAGTCGTCGATGGAGAGCTTGAAGCCCTTGATTCGCAGGCGGGTCATCACGTCCAGAGCTGTGGCCATATCGGCCATCACGCCGGTTTCGGTGATTTCCAGGATCAGATTCTCGGCCTTGAAACCTGTTGCCTGGACGCTGGCCAAGATGAACTCCGGCAGATGGATGTCAGTGAGCCAGTTGGCCGAGAGATTAACAGCGATAGTTAAGGAATGTCCCGCTTCGACTAGACGGGCTCCGCCGACCAGCGCTTTGGTGACCAGCACCTCGGAGAGCGACCCGATCAGGCCGTGTCGCTCGGCCATGCTGATGAAGACATCAGGTGAGACCATCTTGCCATTGTGCTGCCAGCGGGCCAAGGCTTCCATGCCCACGACGCACAGTGTGGCCGCATCCACCTTGGGTTGGAAATGTACGTCGAATTCGTTGCGGCGGATGCCCTCTTGAATATTGTCCTGCGTAACGGTGATCTTTTCACGTTGCGCCGATGGTGCTGCCGTTATTTCGCAAGGGTCGGCCAACAGATGCAGGAGAGCTTCTCGCGTCACCGGCTTCTTTAAGGTGCCGCGCAGATTCAGGCCCTTAGCGCTGACCATCTCAGCGGCAGCCTGCAACAACTGTTCCTCGACGCCGCTGGAAATGATCATGCAACCCCGGTAGTTGTTGTCGGACAAGTGGCGCAAGAACTCAACGCCGTCCATGCCGGGCATTTGAAGATCGCTGATGAGTAAATCGATACTGCTGTCGGCGCGGTCGAGTTCTATTAGCGCCGCTTCGGCTCCCTCAACCGTCAGCACCTCATGGACACCCAATGAACACAGCAACATTGTAATTTGGCGCCGCGCTACGGGGTCGTCGTCCACGACCAGAACACAACCCGGCAACATTTCTGCTGCTATCGGTGCTGTATCTGCAATGTTAATAGTCGGTGCAGTCGACATGTCGAGTTGATCCATTGCGGTTTCCACGTCGTTCAGCGCGAGCTCAAGCTCGGTGAGCAAGGTTGCTGCCGTATCTAATCTATTCGCTTTGGCAGCGTGCTCAAGGCTTTCAGCCAAGTGAGCGAAACCCAGTGCACCCACCATGCGCGCCGATGACTTGAGTTTGTGCATTGCCAGGGCCAGCTTATGACCGTTGCGTTTGGCGAGATGCTGTCGGCAGGCCGGCAGATCGCAACGAGCCGTGGTCGTAAATAGATAGATCAGAGCGCGCGTTTGCTTAGCATCTGCGTTACCAATGATACGGGCTAGGTAATCGGTATCCAGGATTGCATCGTTTTTCCCGGTTCGTATATTGGGCTTGTCGTTGCGAGATGCGAGCGGTGAAGCACACGGCAGCCATCGCTCCAGCATATTTCGCAGGTCATCCAGTTCGATGGGTTTAGGCAGGACGTCGTCCATGCCTGCCTGCCGACAAAGCGAGAGTTCCTCCGGGTGCTGATCGGCGGTGATGGCAATGATGGGTACATGCGCACAGCTTCCTTTTTCGGTGGCGCGGATGGCGCGTGTTAATTCCAAGCCGTTCATGACCGGCATGTTGCGGTCGGCCAGGATTAGATCGTGTCCTCCTGCCTGCCATTTAAGCATTGCCGCTGCGCCGTCGGTGGCAATGTCGACGGCGAAACCCAGTACACCGAGTTGCATACGCAGTACTGCCTGGTTAGCGGGGTTATCTTCGGCAACCAGAATGCGCCGTTGCACCGAATTGCGGTTGCGTTGGGCTTCGACGATGATCGGCGTCTTGGGTTCCTGGCGTGTTTTGGGGGCATCTTTAGCGTCGATACGGTCAAGCAAATCGCCGATCAAATGGGTGAGCTGCTGGCCACCTTTTGCAATTTCGGCGAGCTGCTGCCGGGTTTCGGCTTCCAGAGTGTCGTTCATCTGCAGGATTTGGGTATGACCGAGAATTGCGTTCAAGGGTGTGCGAAGTCCGCGGCCCCAGTCGGCAAGAAATTCTGATTCGTCCCGACTGGCGCGTTCCGCATCATCCCTTGCCTGTTGCAAGTCGAGCATGGCCTGCTGCCGGAAATGCCTCACCCGTGCCGCTTCGAGGATGCTGGCATAGGTGTTTGTAAAGGGTTGCAGGAAGTCGACTATGGATGATGCTTCGTAACCGTCGGGCCGGTTGGCCAAGCCAACTATGCCGATAAGTGCCTCCCCATAGTGAATAGGTATACCAATAAAGTCTTCCAGTGGAGGATGGCTTTCGGACAGGCCGTGGCGGCGAGGGTCATCGGTTGGATCGTTGGCGGTAACGACTTTGCCGGTGCGTAGCACCGCGTCGATCAGATTGTCGAGATTGCGGGGCTCCAAGCCTGTCGCGTGTTTTTCCACATAGAAGCGCCGGGTAGCGTCGTTCCAGGTGACATTGGCCAGGGCATGAACTTTGAGGTAAGGCAACCCGTCCGGGTCATGCAGCACTTCGCTTAGGAAACCGTAGGCGCTGTTGGTTAACAGCAGCATGCCGTCCAGCAACAAAGCGCTAGTCGCATCGATATCACGGTTGGCAATGTATTGCTGGAAAGCCTGTCTCAGTAGGTCGAGTAGGCGTGTTTGGTGTTGCCGTTTTTCCTGTATGCGCTTTTGTGCAGTAATATCGGTACGGATGGAGATATATTGCTCCGGCAGACCGAGTTTGTCCAAAATGGGTACTATGGAGCTCTGCACCCAGTAGGAGCTGCCGTCTTTCCGTCGGTTTTTCACGTCCCCTTGCCAGATTCGGCCTGCGGAAAGCGTCTGCCACATCCCTTCGTAGAATGCTGCCGGGTGATGGCCGGACTTGACGATGCGGTGGTTACAGCCGATTAATTCCTCGCGGCTGTAGCCGCTGAGCTCGCAGAGCTTGCGGTTGGCCTCGATGATAGTGCCGTCAGCGGCAGCAATGGAAACCATGGCATGTGCATCCAAGGCGGTCATGAGATTATCGAGTCGGTACCATGCCTGTTGACGCTGCTGATATGCCGTTTCGAGCATGCGGAATTGCTGTGTTCGCGCCATAACCGCTGTTACCAACAAACGCGTGTCGACCGGCTTGACCAGGTAATCCTCGCCACCGGCATGGCGGGCATCAAGTTGGTGGTCGATATCGGCGAAGGCGGAAAGGTAGATCACCGGCAAGCGGGTGTAGCGTTTGTCCCGACGTAGCAGGGCGGCGAGGTCGGTACCCCGACAGGCGGGCATTTCCACGTCCAGCACACAAGCATCGGGTGCGAAGTCGCCCAGAAAATCCCGCGCGGCAACCGGATCATCGATGGCCAACACCTCGAAACCGGCTGCCTCTAGGATGTTGGCATGCAGACCCATAACGGCGACATCGTCGTCGACGAGCATGACGCGATAGGCAGTGCGCGGCATCCAGGCCAGACCGGCCAGTTCCGTTATCAGACGCACGGCATCCGGTGGCGGGTCGAGCAGAAGTCGCGCACCGATCTGTCGTGCCTTGACCTGGGTGCGAAAATCGTCGGTATCGGCAATAGCCACCAGCAACAACGAAGCGGGAAAGCTGTCGCTCGCTGTCGGCAAGATGGCAGCCATGCGCTCTGCGTTCTGGATCAGCCAGCTTACGTCGGCAATCAGGATTACCTGATCGGCTAGGCAAGCGTCGGCTGCTTCATCAATACTTTCCACACGAGTCACGGAGAATCCAAGTGTAGCCAGGTTCCCGGCCAACTCTGTGTTGCTGTCGAAAACATTGCCCGTCAGCACAAACAACCACTCCTCGGGCAGAGCAGGCAGAAAGTCCCGCTCCACATGTGCGGCATGCTGTCCCGCATCCAGCAGGTCGGCCAATGCCGTGGCGGTTTGCAGTGCAGATCTCAGTCTGGCTTCCTTGGGCGCTTCCTGAGCGAACTCACCGAACAAATCGGCGAGTTCGCTGGCACGGCCAATGGCTTCCAGCCATTTGACGCGCCTGCACTCTTCAATGGCACGCGTTACGGTATGCGCCAAACGAAGGCCACGAAGACGATCCCAGCCGTCGACAGTCAATTTGGCCGTCAACTCGCGGATTTCTTGTGCAAGTTGTCGTTGGGTTGCCGTCATGCCGTCACCCTCCTGGCCAAGTGTTCCACCAGCAGTCGCAGAGCAGCGAAGGGAATCGGCTTCGGATAGACCGGAATGCCGGGCGGAAGTCCGCCTTGTGCTTCGATCTCGGAAGTCGTGAGCGCCGTGACGACGATGATGGTTGCCTGTGTCGCCGCCGACTGCATCTTCAGACGCCGGATCATTTTAAAACCATCCATTTCCGGCATGGACAAGTCGCTGATGATCAGGTCGGGGACATGCTGACCGATCAGTATCAGCCCTTCGAACCCGTCCTCAGCGGTCAATAGCAGGACAGGCAATTGCCATTCGGCGAATTGGAGGCGATAAAGCTCCCTCTGTACCGGGTCGTCTTCTACCACCAGCACTTTGATCAATTCCGGCGTGGTTGCCGTGCTGAGAACAGCCTGCTGTCGCAAGCGGATTGCCTCAATTGCATCGATTGCGATACGCCGGTGGCCTCCGACGGTTTTCCAGGCGGGAAGCACTCCGCTTTCGACCCAGGCCTGTATCGTCGATAAAGCTACGCCCAGCTTGGCGGCGGCCTCGCGGGTGGAAAGGTATTTTTCTGGTTGGGCGATATCTATTTTGCTCATTGGCTCTACCGTTTTTGAGTTTCCGTGATTGTTGCGGGGGTGACCGCGGCACAGTCGAGGATCAGGGCGGAGATACCATCCT
>CAZAUB010000217.1:0-5007 GCA_964488195.1 uncultured Methylobacter sp.
GGAGATTATTCCCATTCGATCAGTTTCAGCCTTGGGGAGCGGTATACTTTTAGACTTGCTCACGCAATAACCGGGCAAACTCTTCTGCCGGCAGGGGTCTGCTTTTGATAAAACCCTGATAGGTGTCGCAGCCTTTTTCGCGCAGGAATGCCAGTTGCTCCAGTGTTTCTACGCCTTCAGCTAACACCTTGAAGCCTAAGATATGTCCCATCGCAATAATCGTCGCGGTAATTTCCATATCATCTTGCAGCGAGGGAATATCCTCGATAAAACTCTTGTCGATTTTCAGCACATCCAGAGGAAAGCGTTTGAGATAGGCCAGCGAAGAATAACCGGTACCGAAGTCGTCGATTGCAAGACGAACGCCTTGAGCGCGCAAATTATTGAGTACCTCGACGGCTTTTTCTTCGTTTTCCATTAAGCCGCTTTCCGTTAATTCCAACTCTAATAGCGCAGCAGGGAAGCCGGTCTCGTGCAACACTTCTGCCATCAAAGCGCTGATGTCGCTACGGCGGAACTGGTGAGGGGAGATATTGACCGCTAAAGTTATCGACGGTAATCCCGCATCAATCCAGCGTCGGCCTTGTAGACAGGTTTCGCGCAGCACCCAGGCGCCGATTTCGACAATCAGGCCGGTTTCTTCGGCAATGGGGATAAATCTGGCTGGCGAAATCAGTCCCTCGGTGGGGTCTTGCCAGCGTACCAACGCTTCGGCGCCGATTATCAGGCCGCTGTCGATGTCTATTTGTGCCTGATAATAGACGCACAATTCTCGTTGTTCAGTAGCGCGACGCAGGCGGGTCTCCAGTGCGATACGTTCACGAGCGATAAGGGTAAACTCTTCGGAAAAATAGGCAAAACAGCCGCGCCCTTCATCTTTGGCTTTGTAGAGTGCAATGTCAGCGTTATCCAGCAGCGTTTCAGCGTTGTCACCGTGCTGTGGAAACAAGCTAATGCCTATGCTGGCGCCAATTTTCACCTTTCGACTTAGCTCAGGATGAATATTGCTACTTTCAAGTAATTGAAAAGGCCGACTTAAGTCAGAAACGATATCCTCAGCGACCCGCGCCGCATCTTCCAGATGAGTAATGTCTTCCAGCAGCACGATAAACTCATCGCCGCCCAATCGAGCAACCATATCGACATCGCGCAACTTCGCCTTGATGCGAACAGCGACTTGTTGCAGTAACTCGTCACCCGCCAAGTGCCCCATGCTGTCATTGACCGTTTTGAAACGATCCAGATCAAGCATCAGCAATGCCAGCTGCTTGCCGTCACGCCGCGCCACTTCGATGCCATGCTTCAGTCGCTCCCACAGCAGACGACGATTGGGTAGTGCCGTCAGCGGATCGTAATAAGCCAGGTTGTGAATGGCTTTTTCCGTCTCCTTGATTTTGGTGATGTCGGTGAAGGCGGCAACGTAGTTGGTGATCTGGTTTTTCACATCGCTAACCGTGGTAATGCTGAGCCATTCGGGATAGATTTCCCCGTTTTTGCGGCGGTTCCATATTTCGCCCTCCCAGTAGCCATCCTGTTTAAGGCTATGTTGCAGTGCTCGGTAGAAGTGGGCATCCTGACGACCTGAGCTAAGCAAAGCATGGGTTTGTCCAACGGCTTCTTCCGGGCTATAGCCGGTGATGCGGGTAAATGCCTTGTTGACCTTTAGGATAACCTGATTGGCATCAGTGATGGACATGCCTCCTTGCGATTCAAAGGCGGTTGCGGCGATGCGAAGCTCTGCTTCGGCCTGCTTTTGCTCGGTAACGTCGCGAAAACTCCATACCCTGCCTACTACTTTGTTGTTAATCATCTGGGGGATGGAATATCGCTCGATGATTTTTCCATCTTTAAACTCAATAATATCGAAGGAATGGGCTTCAGGGGTAGCGTACAGTTCGGTTACTTTACTTGTGAAAGCCTCGGCATCTTTGATTTGATTTTTGATTAAATTGGATCTGTACAATTGATCTTTAGCGCCCATTTCTGCGGCGATAATTTCATTTGGAATTTGCCACAAATCAATGAACTTTTGGTTATGCAGCAGCCAATTATTGTTCAGATCCACAGCCAGAATGGCCTCGCCGGTGGATTCCAAGGTAGCCTTTAGTATTGATAGGGATTCTGCTATTTGTAGCGTTGATCGATTTCGCTCAATCGCCAATTGCGCCAGGCCGGTATAGTGGTCAATCAGGCTGATTTCGGCATCCGTTGGTTGTACCGGCTGTCGATGATAGACGGCGAAAGTCCCGAGCACACGGCCCTGATTATTTTTAATCGGCTGTGACCAGCAGGCTTGCAGGTTGGCTAGCCTGGCGAGATCACGAAACGGTTCCCAATAAGGGTGGTGTTGCACATCTTCCACAATGATTCGTTCACCACGAAATGCTGCTGTTCCACACGAACCTACACCCTCTCCAATGACTAGGCCATCAATCGCATGATTGTAAAAATCCGGCAGACTGGGTGCAGCCCCGTGGCGCAAATGCTTGCCGTCTTCATCCAATAACAGAATTGAACACAGCATTCCGGGATGCAGCGTTTCAACCTGATGCGCCAATCGATCTAATATGACTGACAGCTTATTCTCACGACTAATCAGTTTGAGAATCTCATTGTGTAAGGCAATCTCAGCTGTGCGATTGTTTAGTTCTTGCGCAACCGCCTTGCGCTCGGTAATTTCAACATCCAAACGCTTGTTTTGTTCTTCGAGTTCAGTTTCAGCCAACGCCTGACTTTCATGTCCCAGAACAATCCACCACGCGAGAATACAGATCAACACCGCCAACACAAAAAACAGGTTGGATAGGTTCGCACTTAGCGCGGCAGTAACTAGGGGGGACAATTGGTCGTTAGCGACCGAATAATACAACCAGAAGGTCAGACCCACAATCCCCAGCAGCACCCCGGATATCTGGGAAAATTTTGTGATTCTAAAAGTGGTTTGATTTGAGATTTCTTGTCTGAAAACGGCACCGATCAAATGGAGTGCAGGTTGCTGGTGAAGCGGCTTGCATTGATCCTTGCAATTCGCGTCCAGGGTGCAGCATAAGGAGCAAATGGGGGCGTCATAAAAAGGGCAATAGGCAAAATCCGTTTGTGCATAGTGTTGCTCACAGACACCGCAAAGTCTAAGTTCATCTGAACGTGTGAAATGCACATTCTGGCGAGCAATGTAATATTTACCTTTGGTTAATTTGGCAATCAGTGGAGTGAGCACAAAAGCGGTCACCAGTGCGATCAGCCATGAATAGGCCTGGGCATACAGGCCGAAAAGACCCGTAAAAGCCAAGGTGGATGACAGTACGGCAATACCCATACTGACAACACCGACCGGGTTGTAATCATAAAGGTGAGCGCGTTTGAACTCAATGATCGATGGACTGAGCTTCAAGGGTTTATTGATCGTCAGATCGGCGACAACGACCGCTATCCACGCAATTGCGAAATTGGAATATAGCCCCAGCACTTTTTGCAGGGCGTCAAACACACCCAACTCCATCAGGAGCAGGGCAATGCCGATATTGAAAACCAGCCATACCACACGTCCTGGGTGCGTATGCGTGGTTCTGGAAAAGAAATTCGACCATGCCAGGGAGCCCGCATAGGCGTTCGTGACATTAATCTTGATTTGGGAGATAACGACAAAAACAGTGCTGACAAGAAGAGCGAGGCTTGGGTGTTCAAATACGTAGGTATAAGCAACGTAATACATCTGCACGGGTTCTTTTGCCTCTGCGTAGGCCAAGCCACTCAACACGGCGATGGATGCCAGTAACACTCCGACCAGTTGCTTGAAACACCCCAGCACAATCCAACCGGGGCCCGCCGCCAACATTGAGGACCACCAGAGCAAGCGATTGCCCTTGTGCTTGTCCGGCATGAAACGCAAGTAATCGACTTGCTCGCCAATTTGGGCGATCAGTGAAAATGAAATCCCTGCGGCGATACCGAAATAATAGGGATCAAATTCATTGCTGCCCGAAAGCTGCCCCTGAAAATGAGTTAAAGCTTCGATCGTATGCGGGGCTTGCGTGTATAGGAAATACAAAGGGAGCAGCATCAATATCAACCAGACCGGTTGCGTCCATAAATGCAAGCGGTTGATGGCGGTGATACCGTAAAAAACGATAGGGATAATGATCAGCGAACACAGAATGTAGCCCAGGTATAAAGGCAACTCAAAATATAATTTGAGTGCCTGTGCCATGATGGACGCTTCCAAGGCAAAAAAGATAAAGCAAAACGAAGCGTAAATTAACGAAGTAATCGTTGAACCAACATAGCCAAACCCGGCGCTACGGGTTAACAAATCAATATCGATATTATAGCGTGCGGCGTAGTATGAAATGGGTAATCCGGCCGCGAAAATGATGATCGATGCGAGGACGATTGCCCACGCTGCATTGGAGTAGCCAAAGCCCAGTAACAGTGTCGCGCCAATGGCCTCACATGCTAAAAAAGAGATACTTCCGATGGCCGTATTGGCCAGCAGGAGTGGCGACCATCTCCGAAAGCTGGAAGGCGCATAGCGGAGTGCGTAGTCTTCAAGGGTTTCAGTCGCCACTAATATGTTGTATTGACGGCGCGTTTTCTCGACAGAATGTCTTGTCATAATCCGCTTGATAGAGTCAAGTGCAAGCTACGTACTGTATAGCACAGGGCGACTGCATCGTGGGGGCGATTGAAGCCTTAATACCCTGGTAAGCCCATAAAAAAATACGGTGAACATGCAACTTGCCCTTTCTCTGCTTAATAGTCATTTTTTATTGTGTAGTACATACGCATAACCCGACGGCCTGTGCCGAGAAGTGTCGGGTTAGGGTGTGATTAAAAGTGCGGTTTTTTAGAAGATTATTCTCAGTACCTATTCTTTGAGTGCATAGCTATCTATACAACGCGTCATCCCGGCAATCCCTGCCGGGATGACGATGATACAATTTGCGCAATATCTATTGAGTTATCGTTTACCTTGAGTTTAAACCGCACTTTTAATCACACCCTAGGCAA